>NZ_DAIUCO010000126.1:0-14565 GCF_036846085.1 Noviherbaspirillum sp.
GGCGTTGGTGTGGGCGTTGGTGCCGGCGTTGGTGCTGGTGCCGGCGCTGGTGCAGGTGCTGGCGCCTGCACCCCGCCGCTATTGGCTTGTGTAGTCGATGAGCCACCGCCACCGCATGCGCTCAGGCTGCTGATGAGAGTGAAGATCAGTGCACCTGTCGTTGAAGCACATTTCACTAACATGTTCGTTCTCCCTCACAATGTTCATTCTGATAATTTCAGAATAGGCAATTGTTCGCACAGTCAATTGCGTGCAATCAATCTGAACACCGCGTGGTTTGCGAACCAGCAAGCGTGATGCACAATGCTTTACATTCTTCTTTTCACTTCACCCTTCCAACGACATGACACTCTGGCCTGCAGCACAACCCGGCGACATGATGGACCGGATCGATACGCCCGCACTGATCCTTGATCTCGACATTTTCGAGCGCAATTTGCAGCGCCTGGCGGATGCGGTGAAGGGTCGCAACGTACGGCTTCGCCCACATGCGAAAAGTCATAAATGCCCGGAGATTGCCTTACGTCAGATCGCGCTTGGAGCGGTCGGAATTTGCTGCCAGAAAGTAAGCGAAGCGGCGCCATTCGTCGACGCAGGCATCACCGATATCCTGATTACAAACCAGATTGTCGGAACGCAGAAAATCGACAGGCTGATGCATCTTGCCTCCGCCGCGAAAATCGGCGTGCTGGTGGACCACATACGTCAGGTAGATGACATGGCGGCTGCGGCAACGCACTCCGGCATTCGGCTGGACGTGTATATCGAGGTCGACGTCGGAGCGGGACGCAGCGGCGTGCCGCCGGGACGCGATGCCGTCGCGCTTGCCGCCCTGATCGCCTCCCGTCCGCCGCTGCGTTTCGCTGGCCTGCATTGCTACCAGGGAAGTGCGCAACACATGCGTTCGTCGCAGGAACGCCGGCAGGCGATCGCGAATGCGGCGGCGATGGCGCAGGCGACGAAAGATGAAATCGAAGCGGCCGGCATCAAGGTGGAAATCATTACCGGCGCGGGCACCGGCACGCTGGTGCATGAACGTGATTCCGGCGTGTACAACGAATTGCAGCCTGGCTCCTATGTCTTCATGGATCGGGACTATGCGGACAACCGGCGCGGCGATGGCGACATTGCATTCGAGCATGCCTTATTCGTCAAGACCACGGTGATGAGCCGCCCTGCTCCCGGCCGTGCCGTGGTGGATGCCGGACTGAAGGCATCGAGCGTCGATTCCGGTATGCCGGTCATATGGGGACGCAGCGATGTCCGTTACCTGAAAGCATCCGATGAACACGGCGTACTGGCGACCGACGATGCCATGTCGCCTGCCTTGGGAGACCAGTTGATGCTGGTGCCCGGCCACTGCGATCCGACGGTCAACCTGTATGACCAGCTTGTCTGCGTGCGTGCTGGTGTCGTGGAAGCGCTATGGCCGATCGCTGCCAGGGGCGCGGTGCTGTGACCGCATCCATCGCAAGATCAGTTGGAAAACTTCGCGTTTTTCCGGATGACGGTCATGTCGACATACTCCGAACCGTTGTGGTCGTTCGGTGAAAAGTTGACCGGAAAACCGATGTCGTAGTTGGCCGTGCTGATCGATTCAAGGGCGCCGATCAGCTTGTCACGTGTCAGGTCGGCGCCCGCGCGCCGCAAGCCCTCGACGAATACTTTCGCGGCGATATAGCCCTCCAGGCTGGAAAAGTTCGCATCCTCGATTCCGGCCTTCTTCAGGGCCTTGTTGTACTCCGCCACGAGCGGGTTGGCCTGTCGCCACGGAAACGGCACGACCTGCGAAACGACGACGCCCGGGCCGTCCTCGGCGAGCGCATTCGCCAGTGCCTGGCTGCCGACGAAGGATACGTTGTAGAACTGCCCGGTATATCCGCCGGCCTTCATCTGCTTGATCAATGCCGCGCAGGAGGCATAGGCGCTGATCTGGATGATCGCATCGGGCCGCTTGGGCATCAGTACGCTCACTGCCGCGCCGACATCGGTGCTGTTGCGCTCGACGGTCGACGTCGCGGCAACCGGCAAGCCGCGTTTTCTCAATGCACGCTCCACGCCTTCGAGACCGGTTTTTCCATAGGCGTCGTTCTGGTAGAAGACCGCAATGTTCTTGATGCCGAGCTTGACCAGCTGGTCGACGAGATGCTCGGTCTCCTCGTAGTAACTCGCGCGGATATTGAAGATCTGGCGATTGAAGGGCTCACGCAGCGACTGCGCCCCGGTGAAGGGAGCAAAGAACGGCACTTTCTCCTTCGTGAAGATCGGCAGGGCCGCATTGCTTGTCGGCGTGCCCACATAACCGAATAGCGCGAACACGCGCTCATCCTGGATCAGGCGCCGCGTATTTTCAGCCGCAAGCGTGGGTTCGTATTTATCGTCGGCGGTAACAAGTTCGATCTTCCGTCCGTGCACACCGCCCTGCGCGTTGACGTTGTCGAAGTACACTTTCGCGCCGGCATACATCTGGATGCCGAGCTGCGCCGCGGGGCCGGTGAAAGGGGCCGATTGCCCGAGCTTGATTTTTTGCGGCGTGACACCGACTTCCGCAAAACATGCCGAGGCGGACAATGCGAACAATAGAAGCGCCCTGGCCACGTGCCGGCCTGCCTGAAACGGTCGTCGGATCAACATTGTCTCCTCGAATAGTAATGTCATCGCAACCATGCGCATCGGACCGCGCCCTGTCAAAGCGGTGCGATCCTCATCGATACGCTGTGTGATGCATGGGAAATACCGATGGCTGCCGTTGTTCTTTGTAATTAACGGTCGTTCTTTTCCATCTGATTCTAGCTTGACCTATCGGCCCGAAGGAACAAAACCTTCTTTCGTATCGCCATAAATCGGATACGCTGTGCGCTTGGTAGGTTGGCACGCCGCGACACCTGTAGGTGTTGGACTGTCGCGGTGACGGACGCACGTTGCCATCCTGCCGCAACCTCATTGGAGAGACCGTTATGCCGCGAAGCCAGATCGATCACATCACCATCACGTCGCCGACATTGGCGGACGGCGCCGCATTGGTGAAGGAGGCGCTGGGTGTTGCCCCGCAAGCCGGCGGGGAGCATCCGCGCATGGGAACGCACAATCTTTTATTGCGCCTGGGTGATACGGTTTTTCTGGAAGTCATTTCGCCAAATCCGTCCGTGCCCGCACCGCAGCGACCGCGATGGTTCGCGCTCGACAGATTGGAATCCGGTTCCCGCCCGAGGCTAGCCACCTGGGTAGTGCGCACCGGCGACATTCACGAGACGGTTGCCGCCGGAGCGGAAACGCTGGGGCGCATCGAGCCGATGCAGCGCGGCGCGCTCGACTGGCTGATCACCATCCCCGAGGACGGGTCGCTGCCTGTCGACGGCGTCGGCCCGGCGCTCATCGAATGGGAGACCGACACGCATCCTGCCAGCGGACTGCAGGACCATGGGCTCGAACTCGTCGGGATGGAGCTCTTCCATCCCGTGCCGGAACGCATCACCCGACTGTTGCAGTCGCTCGGCCTTGAGGGCGACGTGGCGGTGCGGCAGCTTCACGATACCGGCCGTCCTTACCTGGTCGCTCACATCAATACGCCGCACGGGATGCGCACCCTGTCCGGCGCCAGCGATCAGGCTGCGATCTCTTCCTGACCACCCTTCTGCGGCAGCGCGATCTCGTCACGTAACGCACGCGCCGCCTTCACCATGTTTTCCAGCGCGGCACAGGTTTCCGGCCAGTTCCGGGTTTTCAGGCCGCAATCCGGATTGACCCACAGCCGCTGGTCCGGGATGACGCTGCGCGCCTTTCGCAACAGGCGCACCATCTCCGCCACTTTCGGCACGCGCGGTGAATGAATGTCGTACACGCCGGGACCGATATCGTTCGGATACGCATACTCGCCGAAGCCGTCGAGCAGCTCCATATCGGAACGCGAGGTTTCGATGGTGATGACGTCCGCGTCCATCGCCGCGATCCACGGCAGGATGTCGTTGAACTCCGAATAGCACATGTGGGTATGGATCTGCGTTTCATCTGCCACGCCGGCGGCGCTGATCCGGAATGCGCGCACTGCCCAGTCCAGGTAATTGTCCCAGTCGCGCCGCTTCAGCGGCAGGCCTTCGCGGAATGCCGGCTCGTCGATCTGTATCATGCCGATGCCCGCCTTTTCCAGGTCGCACACCTCCTCCCGCAGAGCCAGTGCGATCTGCAACGCGGTGGTCTCGCGCGGTTGATCGTCCCGCACGAACGACCATTGCAGCATGGTGACCGGTCCGGTCAGCATGCCCTTCATCGGCTTGTCGGTGAGGCCCTGCGCAAAGCGGCTCCAGCCTACCGTCATCGGCTCCGGGCGATACACGTCGCCATAAATGACGGGCGGCTTCACGCAACGCGAGCCATAGCTTTGCACCCAACCGTTGGTGGTGAAACCGTATCCCCACAGCTGCTCTCCGAAGTACTCGACCATGTCGTTGCGTTCCGGTTCGCCGTGCACCAGCACATCCAGACCAAGTTCCTCCTGCGTACGGACGGCAAGGCGGATCTCGTCGCGCATTTTCTCCAGGTAATCGAGATGCGGAGTATCCCCCCGCTTCCAGGCGGCCCGCGCCTGCCGGATGGCCGGCGTCTGCGGGAAAGAGCCGATGGTGGTGGTCGGAAACGCGGGCAGCTTCCATTTCGCCTGCTGCTTCGCGATGCGGTCGCTGAAACCGGAATTCCGCTGCGTATCGGTGTCACCGATGGCCGCCAGCCGTTTCTGCACCAGTGCATTATGGATGCGCGGCGAGTTGCGCCTGCCGGCATGCGCGGCGCGCGCCCGGTCGAACGCCGCATGCACCTTGTCAGCCTCGCCCGCAAGCGCCCGTTTCAAGGCGACGATTTCGTCCAGCTTTTGCGTAGCAAACGCCAGCCAGCCTTTCAGTTCCTCGTCGAGCCTGGTTTCGCAACCGAGATCGACAGGCACATGGAGCAGCGAGCAGCTTGCGCTGATCCATAGACGATCGCCGAACGCGTGCTTCAGGGGCAGCAAGCGCGCATGCGCGGCATCGAGATCGGCCCGCCATATATTTCGGCCGTCGATGATTCCCAGCGACAGCACCCGGTCGTGCGGCCAATCGGCGGTGAAGGCATCCAGCTGATCACTGCCGCGCACCAGGTCGAGATGCAGGCCATCGACCGGCAGGGACTTCAGCAGAGCGGCATGGTCGCCGACTTCCCCGAAATAGGTCGCGAGCAGGATGCGCGGTGCGTGCTTCGCCAATGCGGCATAGGCCGGCGCGAAGGCGTCGCGCCACTCGATTTCCAGGTCGAGCGCCAGGATCGGTTCGTCGACCTGCACCCATTCCACGCCCGCATCCCGCAGACGGGCGAGCAGTCGGGCGTAACCGTCCAGCGCCGCCGGCAGCAGATCGAGCTTGTGTTTCAGGCCGGATTTGATCTTGCCGAGATAGAGCAATGTCAGCGGACCCACCAGCACCGCTTTGGTCCGGTACCCGGCGGCGTGCGCCTCGGCGACTTCATCAAACAGCCAGTCGACACCGCCGCCGAAGCGGACGCCGGCCGTCCATTCCGGCACGAGATAGTGGTAATTGGTGTCGAACCATTTGGTCATTTCCATGGCGAAGCAGTTTTCTCCTCCGCGTGCCATCCTGAAATAGTCCTGAAGTGTCAGCGCGGCAGGTTCGGTTCCGAACCGTTCCGGCGTTGCGCCCAGCAGTGCCAGCGTCGTCAGCACCTGGTCATACCAGGCAAAGTCGCCCACCGTGACCACGTCCAGTCCTGCCTTCGCCTGCAGCGCCCAATGCCGTTCGCGCAGGCGGCGCCCTGTTTTCCGCAGCGCGTCTTCAGTGGATTCACCGCGCCAGTAAGCCTCCAGCGCGAATTTCAACTCCCGTTGCGCGCCGATGCGGGGAAATCCAAGTATGTGTGCAATTGCCATGACAACTCCAAATCGATGAACCGATTGGCAGTGTCGGGCAAGATCAACTATGATTCAAACGATAATTTTTGCTATTCATCTTGAATTTCATTCATATGCAATCACTACTCGAACTTCGGCACCTGAAAACCCTGGTTGCGCTGCGCGAAGCGGGCAACCTGCTGCGCGCTGCCACGCTGCTCAATCTCACCCAGTCCGCCCTCTCCCACCAGGTCAAGCAGCTGGAAGACCATCACGGCACCCCGCTCTTCGAGCGCAAGTCGGTGCCGATCCGCTTCACGCCCGCCGGTGAACGACTTCTCAAGCTTGCCGATTCGGTGCTGCCGCAGGTCGAGGGCGCCGAGCGCGATCTGGTGCGAATGGCGCAGGGGGTGGCCGGGCAATTGCGCATCGCGGTCGAATGCCACACCTGCTTCGACTGGCTGATGCCGGCGATGGACGTGTTCCGCAGCCGCTGGCCGGAGGTTGAGCTGGATATCGTGTCCGGCTTCCAGGCCGATCCCGTCGGTCTGCTGTACGGCCATCGCGCCGATGTGGCGATCGTGTCGGACATCGATGCGGACGAAACGGTCGACTACCATCCGCTGTTCCGCTTCGAAATCGTCGCCTTGCTGGCCAAGGATCATCCCCTGGCGGCGCGCGACTACCTGCGCGCCAAGGACTTCGCGACCGACACGCTGATCACCTATCCGGTGCCGGACGACATGCTGGATGTGGTCAGGCAGGTTTTGCAGCCGGCCGGCATCGATACCGAACGCCGGACAACCGAACTGACGGTGGCGATGCTGCAGCTGGTGGCCAGCCGGCGCGGCATCGCCACGCTGCCGTTGTGGGCCGCCCAAAATTATCTGGACCGGGATTACGTGCTGTCGCGGCGCATTACACGCAATGGCCTGACGGGAAGCCTGTATGCGGCATGCCTGCCGGAGTTGTCGTCACGTCCCTACCTGGCGGATTTCGTCGCGACGACACGGGAGAGCTGTTTCCTCGGGTTGAGCAATATCGAGCTGCTGTAGCCGCATGCACGTCGCCGGCGATGCTGCATGAAAGCAGCACATCCCCCGCACCGCGACTATCGCTGTAGTTCGAACCCGTCGAGCGGGACTGCGGCGGCCCGGCCTGCGAGAAGGTTGGTCACGGTATGTCCGCTTGCAAGTGCGAGCGTGAAACCCAGTCCGCCCTGCCCTACGTTCAGCCACAGGTTGCGGTAACGCGTCCGTCCGAGTATCGGATTGCCGGACGGCGTGGCGGGACGCTGCCCGGCCCAGACGGTCGCAGCGTCATAGTCTCCCGCCCCTGGAAATACCGCCCGCGCTTCCGCTTTCAAGGTGTCGATGCGCCTGGGATCGACAGTGAGCCGGCGGCCGGTAAGGTCGGCCATGCCGGCGATGCGCAGCCGGTCGCCCAGCCTTGCATAGACCACCTTTCGCTGGAAGTCAGTGACGCTGATCGACGGCGCCGAACCGGTGCCGGACACCGGGACCGTGAGGCTGTACCCCTTCAGCGGATAAATCGGCAGGCGTATGCCGAGCGGCTTCAGCAACGATGGACTGGACGCGCCCAGTGCGACGACGATATGGTCGGCATCCAGCACGCCGCCACCCGATATGACCTGCACATTGCCGCCCTGCACGGAGACAATGCGGTCGACAGCGGTATTGAGCAGGAAGCGTACACCCTGCTTTCGCAGGATGCTCTCAAGGCCAACGCAGAACTGGTAACAGTCGGCACTATCCTCACTGCGCGTATAAATGCCGCCCGCGATGCCGCCTGCCGCATGGGCGAGTGCCGGTTCGAGCGCCACGCAGGCATCGGTATCGAGTGCTTCCTGCTCGCAGCCCAGCGATCGCTGGTAATCGAGAAGGCGGCGCGCGCCGGCAAACGATGCAGGATCGCGATGCAGGACAAGCTTTCCCGCCGGCTTGAAATCGAACTGCAGGTCCGGCTGCGACCGGCGCAGTTCCTCCATCAAGCGTCGGCTGAGGAATGACAGGGCCAGGAGACGCCGCGTGGTCAGGTCGCTGCGATGTTGCGTGCAGGCCATGACGAACTCGATGCACCAGCGCCATTGCTCGATATCCAGGTCCGGGCTGAAGCGCATTGGCGCATCGCTGCGAAGCAGCCATGGCGGCAGCTTGGGCAATACGCCGGGACCTGCCAGCGGAGCGACGTAACTGTAGGAGAGTTGGCCGCCGTTGGCGTAACTGGTCGCAAGGCCGACGCCGTGATTCCTGTCCACGACGGTGACATCATGCCCGTCGGCGCGCAAATAATATGCTGCGCTCAAGCCGATGACTCCCGCGCCGAGTACCAGCGTTTTCATGATCAGTCGCCGATCGCGGCCGGTGCATCACCGAGTGCGGCCGTGCACGTTATTTCAATGCGATAGGCGGGATTGGCAAGCTGCGCCTGTACGGTGGTTCGCGACGGCAAACCGTTCGGCGAGACCCATTCATCCCATACCTCGTTCATGGCTTCGAAATCGGATATGTCGGCGAGATAGATCACCGCGCTCAGCAACCGGGATTTGTCTGTACCCGCTTGCGCCAGGATCCGGTCGATTTTTTGCAGAACGCTGGCAGCCTGGATACGGATATCGCCTTCCGGCGATGCCGGCACCTGTCCGGAAAGATAGACGGTACCGGCATGAATGACCGCAGCGGACATGCGGGCATTCTGGTTCAAATGCACAATCATTGAAGTTTTCCCGTAAAGAAGGTCTGGCGCCAACTATAAGCAACGCGCCGCCGGCGGTCCAATTAGAAGATTGGGCTGTTGTATAAGGCTGGGTTATAGACGTCTGGTCGCTATCAGGGTCGGGCATGATCCTCGCGCCGCCCCGGCAGGTACAGGCGGAGGACCGGCCGTGGCAACGGCGGCCACCCGCTCATCGATTCCTATCGGGACGGCAATTTATTCATTACTATCCGAGCGGACCTGTCTCTTCACCCATCTCCGAAAGGGCATCGTATGCGACTACGCCATATCGAAGTGTTCAGCGCGATCATGCGCACCGGCAGCACGAACGGCGCCGCGAAGCTTTTGCATGTCTCGCAGCCGAGCATCAGCCAGACGCTGCAGCATGCGGAGCAGACCCTGGGTTTCGCGCTCTTTGTGC
Organism: Noviherbaspirillum sp.; assembly: GCF_036846085.1. Taxonomy (NCBI): domain Bacteria; kingdom Pseudomonadati; phylum Pseudomonadota; class Betaproteobacteria; order Burkholderiales; family Oxalobacteraceae; genus Noviherbaspirillum; species Noviherbaspirillum sp. The sequence continues at coordinate 9,030 of NZ_DAIUCO010000126.1, forward strand.
GTCGAAGGAACAAGCTGGTGGCGACACCGGAAGCAAAAGCCCTTTACCTCGAAATGGAGCCGATCGACGAGCAGCTGCTGCGCATTCGCAGGCTTGCCGATGGATTGCGCCGCGGCGCGATGATGCCGGTGCGCCTCGCGGCGACGCCTGCGATTGCGCATCATCTGCTTCCGGCGCCGATCGCGCAATGGACGCGACTGCATACGGACTGCAGGTGTGACGTGGTCGTATCGCATACCCGCGAGATCGTGCATGCGCTGGTGCTGAACGAGACCGACCTGGGACTGACCATGCAGCCGCCGGAGTACCCCGGTATCGTTGCCACGCCGGTCCGTCAAGGCGAGTTGTGCGCGATCGCTCCCGCAGGCTGGTGGTCGCCGGACCAGCTTGGTCAACCGCTGGCGGCAGATGACTTTGCCGGTCAGCCGATGATCGCCATCGACGTTCAGGATTATCTCGGAACCATCATCGCGACCTGGCTGGCGGAGGTACATCCGGTTCCCCGCGTAACCCTGTCGGTCCAGACCTACACCCTTGCCCGTTCCCTCGTCGAGGCTGGATGCGGCATCGCCATCGTGGACTCGTTTACAGCCAACCATGCGGTACGAACCTCAGGGATGCAGGTGCGCAAACTCGATCTCGCGCAGCCCTTGAACGTGTACGCGTTGACCATGGAGTCGCGTGCCGTCTCGAAGGCTGCGCAGAATCTGCTCCAGATGATCGCGGAAACCGGGCCGGTGAATGCCTAGTTCGCTAAAAATGGTGTTCCGACCCGCCCCGCGACGGCAATTGCCCGATTCACATTCAAGATGCATTGAAAGCAACGCCGCCGCGATTTCTTGAATCTCCCTAAATTTGCATATACAATTCTTGCACCTACAATCAAATCGAGGTGCCGTATATGCCTGCCGACAAGCCCTCCCAGCCGCAAGGCTGCACCAACTTCAAGATCCGCCAGATGATGCGTCTTGTCTCGCAGCAATACGATGCGGAACTCGGCAAGACCGGCCTGAAGACCACCCAGTACTCCCTGCTGGCGCATGTGGAGCGGCTGGGTCCGATCCGCCCCGGCGAACTGGCGCAGGCGATGCGCCTGGACGCCTCCACCCTCACCCGCAACCTCAAACCGCTGGTCGATGCCGGCTGGCTCCGGATCGAGGCCGGCACGGACGACCGCAGCCGCAGCGTCATCATCACCGATGCCGGCCGTGCCAAGCGCGAGGAAGCGAAACGCTATTGGAAGGCAGCACAGGACAAGATCAACCGGATACTCGGCGTTGAACGGGTGCTGGCCCTGCATGCGCTGATCGACGATTCGCTCGCGCTGCTTTCGACCAACGACCAGGGAGCGGAACATGAATAACCCAAGCAATCCGGCCAGCCGGCAGGTGGCGGTCTGGCTGGTCCTCCTGGCTGCCGCCGGCACCTTCGCCCTGACCATGGGCACCCGGCAAACCATGGGGCTTTTCCTGAGCCCGCTCAATACCGCCACCGGCCTGGGCATCGGCAGCATCAGCCTCGCATTCGCATTCGGCCAGCTGTGGTGGGGCCTGACCCAGCCGTTCGCCGGTGCATTCGCCGACAAGTTCGGCGCAGGCCGCGTGCTCTTTGCCGGCGCGCTGCTGGTGGCGCTGGGCACCTTCATCACGCCGTATATGCAAAGCACGCTGGGACTCGTCATCGCCATCGGCGTGCTGTCCGCCGGCGGCGCAGGCATGGCCGGGCCGGCGGTGCTGATGGCGACCGCCAGCCGGATGATCCCGGCCGAGAAACGTGGCATGGCAACAGGCATCATCAATGCCGGCGGTTCCTTCGGCCAGTTCATCATGGCACCGATCGCCGGCGCATTGATGGTGGCCGCCGGCTGGATGAATGCGATGCAGATTCTCGGACTGATCGTACTGCTGGCGCTGCCGGCCGCCTTCCTGCTCAGCGGCGCGCCCGCCACGGCGGGACCGGCGACGGCGGCCGCACAAAAGCCGATCGGCACCCGTGAAGCCATCCGTACCGCACTGCGCACGCCGAGCTACCTGATGCTTGCCGCCGGCTTCTTCGTCTGCGGCTTCCATGTCGCATTCCTTGCCACCCACCTGCCGGGCGTGATCGCGAGCTGCGGCCTTCCCCTGCAGTTCGGCGCCTGGTCGCTGGCAATGATCGGCCTGTTCAACATCATCGGCAGCATCGCGATGGGATGGGCGGTCGGACGCTGGCGCATGAAGTCGCTGCTGTCGCTGGTCTATGCGGCACGCGCGCTGGCAGTGATCGCCTTCCTGTTGGCACCGAAGACCGGTACGGTGATGCTGCTGTTCGCCGCCGTCATGGGCCTGACGTTCCTGTCGACGGTGCCGCCTACCGCCGGGCTGGTCGCCAAGCTGTTCGGCGTCGGCAACATGGCGACCCTGTTCGGCATCGTGATGCTGACCCACCAGGTCGGCGGCTTCCTCGGCGCATGGATGGGCGGCAAGGTGTTCGAGGCGACGGGCAGTTATGACTGGATGTGGTACATCGACATCATGCTTGCGGTCGGTGCGGCATTGGTGCACCTGCCGATCCGCGAAGCGAAGCTGGTCCGTCCCGCCATGGTGCCGGCATGAGCGCCCGTCCAACGGAGAGCAACGCTCTCGACCCGCGCACCCGGATGCTGCTGGAAGCGCCCATCGTCTCCACCCTGCTGAAGCTCGGCGCTCCCAACGTGCTGGTGATGCTGGCGCAGGCCGGCGTCGGCCTGATCGAAACCTACTTCGTCGGCAAGCTGGGCACCGATGCGCTGGCAGGCATGGCGCTGGTGTTCCCGGTAGTGATGTTCATGCAGATGACGTCGTCCGGCGCGATGGGCGGCGGCATCGCATCGTCCATCGCCCGGGCGCTCGGTGCCCGCCGGCGCGCGGATGCGGACGCGCTGGTGCTGCATGCACTGCTCATCGCGGTGGTGTTCGGCGTGCTGTTCATGGGCGCGGTCCTGCTTGGCGGCCGCTGGCTCTATACCAGCATGGGCGGCGCGGGCGGAGCGCTGGAAGCGGCGCTGACCTACTCCAACTGGGTGTTCGCCGGCGCCATCATCGTCTGGATTTTCAATTCGCTGTCGGCCATATTGCGCGGCACCGGCAACATGGCGGTCCCGGCTTACGTCACCGTCGGCGGCATGGTGGTGCTGATCCCGCTGTCGCCGCTGCTGATCTTCGGCTGGGGTCCGGTGCCGGGCATGGGCATCGCCGGCGGCGCGGCGGCGCTGCTGTCGTATTACCTGGTCGGCAGCATCATCCTGGCCGCATACCTGGCGTCCAGCAAGAGCCTGCTGCGCCCGTCGCTGAAAGGGGCCCGCTTCCGCTGGCCGCTGTTTCGCGACATCCTGCGCATCGGCCTGATCGGCACGGTATCGACCGTCGCCACCAATCTCGCCATCGTCATCACCACCGCGCTGGTGGGCGGCTTCGGCACGGCGGCCATCGCCGGCTACGGTACCGCGTCGCGCCTGGAATATCTGCTCGTGCCGCTGGTCTTCGGTCTCGGCGCGCCGCTGGTCGCCATGGTCGGCACCTGCATCGGCGCGGGGCAGCGCGAACGCGCATTGCAAGCCACCTGGATGGGCGCGGCGCTGGCCTTCGGGATGGCGGAGACCATTGGCCTGCTGGCCGCCGCGTTTCCGCATGCCTGGCTGTCCCTTTTCAACAGCGATCCGGCGATGCTCGAAGCAGGCAGCCGCTATCTCCGCACGGTTGCCCCGCTGTACGGTTTCTTCGGCGTGGGACTGGTGCTGTATTTCGCATCGCAGGGTGCGGGGCGGCTGCTGTGGCCGGTGCTGGGCAATTTATTGCGGCTGGCTGTTGCGGCGGCCGGTGGCTGGCTGGCCCTGCGCTGGGGCGGTGACCTGACCCATGTGTTCATTGCGCAAGGCGCGGCGCTGGTGGTGTATGGCGTGGTGATTGCCGGATCGATCGCCGGCGGTGCATGGTTCGGCCCTGTCGGCTGGCCGCGCAGGACATCGGCGATGCTGGCACGGGTGGGGGGAACGGCGGTGTAAGGCCACTGCGGACGGTGCGGATCAGGACAGGGTATCGGCCCAGATATTCCGCGCCCATTCCGCCGCATACGCGCCCTCCAGTTCGCCGGGCGCCGCCGACACGCCGCCGGAGCCCGGCACGCTGAGCAAGGTCTTCTTCTGCGCATCGTAGGCATGCACGGATGTCACGTGGATCACATCCTTGTCCGAGACGTAGCTGTAGCAGGTGTTGGTCAGCATCGGATTTTGCGGCGGCGGTTTCCCGTCCAGCATGTCGATGATGGCGGCGGCGCAGATTTTCGCGTGCTGGTTGGCCATGTGCGCGGACTTCGGCATCAGCGGCGCCACCTGGATCGCATCGCCCAGCACATGGATATGGCGCGCCTGGGTGGATTCGAAAGTCAGGAAATCGACTTCGCACCAGCGCTTGTTGACGTTGGCGAGCCCGGTCTGCACGGCGATACTTCCCGCCGCCTGCGGCGGTATCACATTCAATACCGCGCCGCGCACCTCATCGCCGAGTTCCGAGATCACCGTGCCGGATTTCGTGTCCACATCGGTCGCCTTGACGCTCGGACGGTAATCGATAATGTCCCCGTAGCGTTCCGCCCAGACCTTCTTGAATAACGCGCCTTTGGAAACCACGTCTTCGTTCGCATCCAGCAGGATGACTTTCGATTTCGGCTTCGCCTTGCTGAAATAGTGGGCAACCTGGCAGGCACGCTCATAGGGCCCCGGCGGGCAGCGGTAAGGGGCCGGCGGGATGGACATGACGAAGCTGTCGCCATCGGCCATCGCCTCGAGCTGGCGTCGCAGCGCCAGGGTTTGTTCACCGGCCTTCCATGCGTGCAGCACCTTGTCGCGTGCGCCTGGCTGCATCATGCCCGGCAGGCTGCTCCAGAGGAAATCCACACCCGGCGACAGCACCAGCCTGTCATAGGAAAGGGACTTTCCGCCCGCAAGCCTGACGATGCGCTTGTCCGGATCGATGGCCCGGGCGGAATCGCGCACCATGCGTATGCCGTGGCGGCGCACGAGCTGCTGATAGCTGACGGTGATATCGGCCATCTGCTTCGATCCGCCCAGCACCAGGTTGGACACCGGACAGGAGATGAAGGCGGCTTTCGGCTCCACCAGCGTGACATCGATCCTGCCTTCGCTCCACATGCGCAGGTAGCGCGCCGCGGTGGCACCGCCGTAGCCCGCGCCTATGACCACCACGTGCGGCCTTGCCGGTGCGGCGAACGCAGCGACGGTCGCGGAGGACAGTGCGGCGCCGATGGCCTGCATGAATTGACGGCGTTTCATTTTGCCTCCGGTTTCTTGAGGCTTGCGAGATAGCCGGCGATCAGTGCGATCTGTTCGTCGGTGTAACCCTTGGCAATTTGATGCATGATCGTTGCCTCGCGTGCGCCGGTCTTGAAGGCCCGCATGCTGGCGATCAGTGATTCTTTCGGTTGGCCGGCCAGGGCCGGCAGGCTGCCGCCCCGTTCCGGTTGGCCGTCGGTGCCGTGGCAGGCGGCGCAGGTGGCGTAG
>NZ_DAIUCO010000127.1:0-14231 GCF_036846085.1 Noviherbaspirillum sp.
CCCAGACAATGCCGCCGATCGTCGCCGCGGCGTACAGTTCCCAATGGGTGCCGACGAGGAGCAGGGCGAAGAAACCCAGGCCGCGAACGAAATAGATGGCCGCAAGAAGATTCCTGCGCGGCAGCCTGTCCGACAGGCGGCCCAATACCAGCGTCCCGAAAATCGCCACCATGCCGATCAGGCCGATCCCGAGGGAGCCGGTCGTCGCGTCGAAGCCATGGTCCATCAGCATCGGCATGCCGTGCGTGCCCAGGAGATTCATGCTGAAACCGCAGGCGAACAATCCGAGGAAAACCTTCCAGAACGGACCTGTGCGCACTGCTTCCCTGAACGTAAGGCTGGGGTGCGTCGGTCCCGCCTGGGCAGGCGCGGCGATCTGATCCGGCAACAGGTCGGTGTTCGGCGGGGCGGTGTCGCGGATGACGAAGAGGGCGGCGGGAATCGCCAGTATCGTCAGGGCGATGCCGAAGCCGACAAGGGTGGCCTGCCAGCCGACCGATTCGATAGCGATGGTCAGCAAGGGCGTCATGATGGCGATGCCGGCCATCGAGCCTGTCGACAGGAAGAAAATCGCCATGCCGCGCCGGCGCGTGAACCAGCGGCTGATGACCGGCGTGAGGGCGACCGGGCTGGTGAAGGCCATGCCGATCGACAGGAACACGCCGAAGGCGAGCATGAATCCGATCGGGCCGCGGGCGGTCACCGTCCATAGAATGGATGCCGCCACGATGGCAGTACCGAGCAGAAGGACGAATCGCGTGCCGAACCGTCCGACGAGATAGCCGGCCAATGGCATTGTCAGTCCATAGCACAACATGCCGACGGCGACGATGCTTGCCAGCAGGCTACGGCTGAACCCGAGGTCATTTGCCATCGGAAGGAAGAAGGGGCCGATGCCCATCCGCATGCCGACGGTAAGCAGTGTCAGCAGGGTCGCGGCTGCCACGATATTCCATCCGAAATACCAGCGGGATGTGATTTGTTCAGCCATGATGGTTTCCCTGTCTTAGTCGCGCGTCGGGCATTCCGGTATGCCATTGGCAGAAAGCGCAATGCCGCCGGTGATTGCCCCCTTGCATTGCCAAAGTCTCGTGCCAGGGATCATTGTGCCATCTGCCGCCGGAGGCCGTCGGCGGCACCGCAGGCTCCTTACCATGCATCAACATAGCTTCGGCGCGGCAGGCCCGTTCGCGACGCGCCGGCAGCCAGTCCGGTAACCAGCCAGTGACGGGTTTGCGCAGGGTCGATCACGGCATCGACCTCCAGTGCTGCGGCGGCACTGATGGCATGACCGCGTTCGTACATCTGCGCCACCAGCCGCCCGTAGAGTGCGTCCCGCTCCGGCCCTTCAGGAACCGCTTCAAGCTCCTTGCGGAAACCGAGGCGGACTGCGCCTTCCAGACCCATGCCGCCGAATTCGCCGCTCGGCCACGATGCGGTAAAGGTCGGCGCGCGAAAGCCGCCGCCCGCCATCGCCATCGCACCGAGCCCATATCCCTTGCGCAGTACGACGGCCAGCAGCGGCACCCTGAGCTTTGCGCCGAGCACGAACATCCGGCTGACATGCCGCACCTGCGCCCGTGCTTCCACTTCCGGCCCGACCATGAATCCGGGTGAATCGATCAGCGAGACGATCGGCAGATCGTGGGCGTCGCACAGCTGCATGAAGCGCGCCGTCTTGTCCGCCGCGTCGGCATCGATCGCGCCGCCGAGGTGCCCGGGATTGTTGGCGATGATGCCGACCGGACGTCCCTCGATCCTTGCAAGCATCGTGTGGATCCCGATGCCGAAGCCGGCCCGCAGTTCGAGCACACTGCCGATGTCGGCAATGCCGGCAATGGCCGTGCGGCTGTCGTACACGCGCAGGCGGTTCTCCGGCACGACGCCGCGCAACAGCAACGGATCGGGCGCTTCCCACGCGGAGGTCGGGCCCTGGAACATGGAGAGATAATGCTTGGCCGCACGCACGGCGGCTGCCTCGTTCTCCACCAGCACGTCCACCACGCCGTTGGCAAACTGCACCGATGCCGGTCCGATGTCCTCCGGCCGGAAGACGCCGAGGCCGCCGCCTTCGATCATGGCCGGGCCTGCCATGCCGATGTTCGCATCACGTGTCGCAATGATCACATCGCAGCAGCCGAGGAAGGCGGCATTGCCGGCGAAGCAGCGCCCCGAGACGATGCCGATGACCGGAACTTCGCCGCTCAGTTCGGCGAAGGCGGCGAATGACGGCTGGAACAGCCCGGCCACCGTTGGGAAATCCACGTCGCCGGGACGGCCGCCGCCGCCTTCCGCAAACAGCACGGTCGGCAAGCGGTCCTTGAGCGCAACGCCGAGGATGCGGTCGGTTTTCATGTGGTTGCGCTTGCCCTGCGTGCCGGCCAGCACGGTCGCGTCATACGCAAGCACTGCGCAGCGCGAGCGGTCGAAGGGGAAGTCCGCGCCATTGATGCCGCCAATGCCGGTAATGAGTCCATCGGCGGGCGTGTTGGCGATCAGGTCTTCCTGCGTGCGCCGGCTCGCCTGCGCCGCAACCGCCAGCGCACCGTATTCGATGAAGGAGCCGGGATCGCACAGGTCGTCAACGTTTTCGCGTGCCGTGCGCTGGCCCCGTGCATGCCGTTTCGCTACCGCGTCCGGTCGCGCCGCATCGTACAGGTAGGCATGGCGATCGATGACCCGTTGCAGGTCGGCGCGGATCATGCGCGGATCGAGCGTATCGGCACGGCTTGCGACGCCGCCCTCCGCATCGCCGGGTTCGAGGACGAGCAGGAGCTGATTCTCGCGCGACAGCACGCCGGTGTGCAGCCGGACATCGACCACCCGTCCCGTACATGTGGCAGTGACCGCATGCTGCATCTTCATTGCTTCGATCACCGCAACGGTCTGTCCCTGGCGGACGAGGTCGCCTGCCTTCACCGGCAGCTCGACAATCATGCCCGGCATCGGCGCATGGACACCGATCAGCCCGTCGGAAAGTCGCTCGTCGCTCACCGGTACCGGGTCCGCCTGCGCATGCGGTAACGGCGGGCTCGCCAGTCCGGCCTGCCTGAGGCGGGCGGCGTCCCGTTCGGCAATCCGGTGTGCCGCCGCCTGAAGGTCGGGCAGGATGGATTCGAAATGGCGGGTATGAACGGCTTGCGCGGCGAAGTCGTCGCGCTCCGCCAATGCGCGCAATAGCGGCAGGTTCGTCGGTACGCCGTCAATGCGGAATTCGCCGAGCGCACGCTTCAGGCGACGCACCGCATCGGCGAAACGTTCGCTTCCCGACGTGACGACGAGCTTGGCCAGCAAGGTGTCGTAACTCGGCGGCGGCGCGTAGCCGCTGTAGCCATGGGTGTCTACCCGCACGTCGGGGCCGGATGGCGGATCGAAGCGTGCAAGGGTACCCTGGGCGGGGCGCGCCAGCCCTTGCGCGTCAGTGTGCTCGGCATTGATTCTTGCCTGGATCGCATACCCTCTGACCGCCGGCGGAGCAGCGGGATCGAGGCCGCATGCGTTCAGGCTGCGGCCCGATGCAATGCCGATCTGCAGCGCCACGAGATCGACGCCGGTGACCTGCTCCGTGATCGTATGTTCGACCTGCAGACGCGGATTGGCTTCGATGAACACAAAGCCGCGCTGGCTTCCGCTGTCGGATTCTTCGACCAGGAACTCGAACGTGCCCAGGCTGCGATAGTCCACGCTGCGTGCCAGGGTGCGGGCGGCATCGAGAATCTGTTCCCGCAAATCCTGCGCCAGCACCGGGCTCGGGGCAATCTCGATCAGCTTCTGAAAGCGCCGCTGGAGGGTGCAGTCCCGTTCGCCGAGGGCAACCACGTGGGTGCCGTCGCCGGCGATCTGTACTTCGATATGCCGCGCACGTTCGACCAGCCGCTCGGCATAGACCGCTTCCAGCCCGAATGCGGACTTGGCTTCCGACCGGCAGCGGGCGTACGCTTCCGCCAGCGCATCCCGCGTGCGAACGATCCGCATGCCGCGTCCGCCGCCGCCGCCTACCGCCTTGATGACGATGCCCGCGCCGTCCTGGGCGTCGAAGAAGTCGCTTATCTGTTCAAGCGTCGCATCGCCCCGAGTGGCGGGCATGACCGGTATCCTGCATTCGGCCGCGACGGCAAGGGCCCGGCCCTTGTCGCCGAACAACGCGAGAAGCTCCGGCGATGGCCCGATGAAGACAATGCCCGCCTTGGCACACGCCCGGGCAAAGTCGGCGCGTTCGCTCAGGAAGCCATACCCGGGGTGAATCGCATCGGCACCGCAGGACTTCGCCGCGGCGAGGATGGCGGCGATGTCGATGTACGCGGCCGGTCCGGTGCCGTCGAGCGGCAGCGCTTCATCGGCCAGCAGGCGATGGCGGGAGTGGGCATCATCCTGTGCATAGACGGCGACCGTTTCGATGCCGAGGTCATGCGCCGCGCGCTGTATGCGCAGGGCGATTTCACCCCGGTTCGCGATCAAGATCTTTTTCAAACGTGACTCCTGTTAATTTGCGCGCTGCTGAATACCCATGCCGGCGTCGTCGCCGGCGGAGTGCAGCAGTTCGGCCAGTTCGAATTTCTTCACCTTGCCGGTCGCCGTCATGGGCAACTGGCTGACAAACCGGATCAGCGGAACCTTGTAGGTCGCCATGTTCTGCCGGCACCACACCGCCAGGTCTTCCTCCGACAGTCCGGCATCCGGGTTCACCTGGACGAACGCCACCGGCACCTGTCCCTTGTCGGGATCATCCATGCCGATCACACCCGAACCCAGTACCGCCGGATGCTGGCCGAGCAGCGCTTCGAGTTCCGTCGGGAATACGCTCATGCCCTTGACCTTCAGCATTTCCTTGCGGCGTCCGAGAAAGTGCAGGCAACCTTGTTCATCGTAGACACCGATATCGCCGGTGGCGAACCAGCCGTCCCGCATCGACTCCGCGGTTGCTTCCGGTTTGTTCCAGTAGGACTTCAGCAAGGACGGGGTTCTCACGACGATTTCGCCTTCCTCGCCGATCGGCTTCAGTGCGCCGGTATCGAAGTCGCAGATCTTGATCTGCGTGCCCGGCACTGGCAGGCCGACGAAGACAGGCTGTCCCTTCAGATCCTGGTCGGCGTCCTGGAAGCCGCGGGTGAAGGTGTCGCAGGTGTGGGTTTCGGACATGCCCCAGGCGGCTTCGGCGATGATGGTGCCGGTCAATGCCTGCCATTGGCGGCGTACCGACGGATTGATTTTCTTGACGAAAGACGACGCCCGCGTGGCGCGCAGAGACCGCATGTCGTACTTGCCTGCATCGGGATGCTCAAGGATTTCGATGGCATTGTCGACCAGCAGGCCCAGCCGAGTGACCCTGTACTTTTCAACTGCCGCCATCACGCCGACGGGGTCCCAGCGCGCAAGCAGGATGAGGGTGTTGCCGCCGAATACCGGAAAAATCAGGCCGGCATTTTCGCCGGCAATCCAGAACAGCGACATGAAGTTAAGCACGATGTCATCCGGCCGGAATTCGGCGATCGTGCAGGTGGTCGCGGCGGTATAGATCATGTCGCGCTGGGTGTGGACGCAGCCTTTCGGCATGCCGGTGGTGCCGCCTGTGTAATTGAGCGCGGCCGGCGCATCCAGGTCCGCCCGAACCTGCGGCACCGGCGCGGTGCATTCATGTATCGCCTGCATCAGATCGATGGTGCCGTCGTGCGCGATCTTCGGTTCCAGCACGGTCGCCGGAACAGGCAGCGTCGGCGACTTGGGAAGCGCGTCGGCGAAACTGGTCGACATGACCGTCCGTACCGGCGTCTTCTGCCGGATGTTGCGCACCATGGGAACCAGCTGGTCCAGCACGACGATGACCTCCGCTCCGGCGTCGTTGAGTTCGTACAGCAGCTCCTGGTCCTTGAACAGCGGATTGACCGGGACATGGATTGCGCCGAGCTTGAGGATGCCGTAGAAGGCGATATGGAATTGCGGGCAGTTCGGCAGCATCACCGCCACCCTGTCCCCGCTCCTGATGCCCTGCGTCGATAGCAGGGCGGCGAAGCGGTCGCTGAGCGCATCGAGCTGCGCAAAACTGATGGTGGTGCCGTAGAACACGATGGCCGGCTTGTCCGGCTGTACGGTCGCCCAGGCGCGCAGGTAGTCGGTGATGGCGATCTCGCCATGCGGATAGTGCGGCTCCGCCGGTACGTTCGCCGGCCAGTTGCGCCGCTGCAGATGGCCGATCATGTCCAGGTAGGCGGCTTCATTCGGCTCCATGTCGGAGGTCTCCTCGGATGGTGTGTTCAGTATGTTCGGTTAGCTGGTTTGCAGGAGGCCCGGTCACGGCCGCGTTCCATGCGCCGGCCTGCCGAGCTGGGAGGGCAGCAATGCGTAGGCGTCACGCACCCACTCACACAGCAGGGGCCGGGTTTCGCGCGGATCGATGATTTCCTCGACACCGAACGCTTCGGCCGTGCGGAACGGCGAGCGGACCGCTTCGAGCCGGCCGCGAATTTCTTCCAGCAGCGCTTGCGGATCGTCGCTGGCTTCGAGCTCGCTGCGGTATGCCGCTTCCAGGCCGCCTTCGATTGGCAGCGAACCCCAGTCGCCGGACGGCCATGCGTAGCGCTGCACATAGCTGTGCCGGTTGGTCATGCCAGCCCCGCCGACACCGAAACACCGGCGAATGATGATTTCCGCAGTCGGCACCGTGGCCTGGTACACCGCCGCGACTGCGCGCGCGGCATAGCGGATCGTTGCCCGGCGCTCGGCCAAAGTACCGACGGCAATGCCCGGCTGGTCCGTCAACACCACCATCGGCAGATGGAAGGTCTGGCAGAGATCGACCATCCGGATCATTGCGTCGGCGGCTTCGACGGTAAGAACCCCGCCACCAACATAGGGGTCGGAGGCAATCACGCCGACCGGATGACCGTCCAGCCGTGCCAGGGCGGTAACGATCGGTCCGCCGTAGCGCGCCAGTTCGAATACCGAATCCCGGTCGAAGATCGCCGACAGGATGGGGCGGATGCGCACAGGCTGGCGCCGGTTGCGCGGCACCGCGTTGAGGAGCGATTCCTCCTTCCGGTCCACCGGATCGTCGGCAGGCGCGACCGGCGGCACCTGGTAGACATTTGACGGCAGGTAGGACAGGAAGCCGCGGATGCAGACAAAGGCGTCCTGTTCGCTGGCCACCACCGCATCGACCACGCCGCTCTTGCGGTGGATCTTCGCGCCGCCGAGTTCTTCCTTCGTCAGGTTTTCGCCGGTGGCGAATTTCACCACTGGCGGACCGGCGGTAAACAACTGCGCGGTGGGTTCGATCATGACCGAAAAGTGGGACATGACGACCCGGGCCGCACCCAACCCGGCGACCGAGCCCATGCAGGCGGCAACCACCGGGACCACGCTCAGGTTATCGACCACGTAGTTCCACGCCGGATTGGCCGGCACGTAGGTCGCGCCGGACCGCTCGAGGATCTTGACGCTGCCGCCGCCTCCGGTGCCGTCCACCAGGCGCACGATGGGCAGGCGCAGGCCGTTGGCCATCTGTTCCGCATGGATCTGCTTGCCCTTGATGCTGGCGTCGGCGGCGCCGCCCCGGATGGTGAAGTCGTCGCCGCCCACCACCACCTTTCGCTTGTCGATCCGGCCGGTACCGTAGACGAAGTTCGCCGCGACAAAGCTTTTGAGCGCGCCGTTCTCGTATTCCGCCTTGCCGGCCAGCATCCCGGATTCATGGAAGGTGCCGGGATCGAGCAGGGCGGCGATCCGGTCGCGCACCGTCAGCTTGCCGTGGGAGCGGTGCTTGGCCACTTTCTCGGCGCCGCCCATTTCGCGGGCCAGGTTCTCGCGCTTGCGCAATTCATCGATTTCAGGCTGCCAGCTCATGTTTTCCTCGGTAATTGGTTCGTCTGTCGGCCGTCTTCTCGCGGCCCTTGCGATGCGCCGGCATCCGTCATGTTTCGAGGGTGGCGATGACCTGTCCCTCGGTCACCATGTCGCCTTCGGCCACCTTGATCGCTACCAGTTTCCCGCTGTTCGGCGCAGCCACCGGTATCTCCATCTTCATCGATTCGACAATCACGATGGTGTCCTCGGTGGCGACCGCTTGCCCCGGCGACGCGACGACCTTGCATACGATGCCGCTGATCTCCGACTCGACCTGTACTGTGGGCATTCCAATCTCCTTGTTGGTGTAATTAATGTTGTGTCGTGCGGGAAACCGCCTCGGTGCCGATGATGCCCGCCGCTACCAGGGCATCGAATTGCTCCTGCGTGAGGCCCAGGATGTCTTTCAGTACCGGCGCGTTATGCTGCCCGAGCGTCGGCGCGTGCAGCCGCACCGGCGCGGGTTGTCCTCGCTCTCGGTAGTAGCTGCTGCCGGACAGGTAACTGCCGACGAAAGGCCTCTCGATGCGTTGCCAGAAGTTGCGCTGCTGCAGATGGGGGTCCTGGAACAGGCCTGGAATGGAACGCGCCACACCCGCCGGCACCCGATGCCGCTGCAGCGTGGCCATTGCTTCGTCGGCGCTGCGTGCCCTGGTCCAGACTGTGATGGCGGCCTCGATGTCGGCTTCGCGCTGCCGGCGTCCGGCGGCCGTGGCAAGCGTCCGGTCGTCGGCCAGGTCATCGCGGCCCATCGCCCGGCATAGCGACACCCACTGCGCGTCGGTGGCAACCGCGATCACGATCCAGTCATCGTTTCCCTTGCAGGCAAAGCAGCCGTGCGGTGTAAAGACCGGATGCCGGTTTCCCCTGCGCGGTCCGACTTTCCCATGGACCGACTGTTCAATGATGAACGGCGCGACGAGCGACAGCATCCCTTCCACCTGGGACAGGTCGATGAACGCCCCGCGGCCGCTTTTCCGCTGCGAGGCGAGTCCGACCAGCAGCGCGGTACAGGCGTTGTAACCGCCGATCGGGTCGCCGTAGGCGTAGGACGTCATCGTCGGCGGCCAGTGTTCCTCTCCGGTCACTGTCGGCAGCCCGGACGCCTGTTCCAGCGTGCCGCCGTAGGCGCGCGTATTGCTCCAGGCGTTGTTCGAGCCGAAGGCCGGCATCGACAGCATCACGATGCGCGGGTTCACCTGCGACAGCGCCGGGTAGTCCAGCCCGAGCTTGGGCAATACCTCGGCCGAGTAGTTTTCGATCAGCGCATCGGCGCCAGCGACCAGTTCCTTCAGCAGCCGCACGCCGTCGGCACTGGTCAGGTCGAGCGTGACATCGAGCTTGTTCCGGTTCATCAGGTTGAAGTACGCATTCTTCTCGTACAGGCGGTCCCGATAGAATTCCTCGGAATAATTGGTACCGCGCCACCAGTCCGGGTAGGCGGTGCTTTCCACCTTGATGACTTCCGCGCCGAGGTCGGCAAGATTGCGCGTGGCGAACGGTCCGGCCCAGCCCATGGTCAGGTCGATGATGCGGATGCCTTCCAGAGGCAGCCGGCCGGGTGTGGCGGAATCCGCAGCGGTGGCGGATGGCGCGTCGGCATTCCGTTGCCCGTCATACATGCTGTTGTGCTCGCCGAGCAGGGGCGCGCGCCCGCCGCGCAAAGGACCGGCGTCCCCCAGGCGCTGCGGAAGGATGGGCGCTTCAAAGCCTGCCTGCCCGATCGTCACCGGGACGAATGCACCCCGTTCCCGGTGCACGGCCTGCGCCAGCAGCTGTTCCATCGTCGGCACCACCACCGCCGGCAGGCGTTGCGCCGCGCACAGCGCAAACCACTCCTGCGCAGTGCGGGTGGCGAAAATCGGATTCAGGATCGCATCGACCTCGTCGGCCCGGGCGAGCCGGTCGGGTCCGGTCAGGTATCGGGGATCCTTCGCAAGATCCGGCTTGCCGATCGCCGTGCACAATCCTTTCCACTGTGCCGCCGTGACGGTGAAGATGCCGATCCAGCCGTCGCTGGCCCGGTAGATCGACGCCGGATACTGGTTGCCAAAGCGGTTGATACCGGAACGCGGCTGATGGCGTCCGTCGAGCGCCAGGCCGATATCGATCTCCACCAGGTGCAGCAGCGCCTCATGGATGCTCAGCACATAGCGGCGGCCGCCGTGCGCGCGGCCCAGGAGTCCGGCGGCGGCATTGCCGAAGGCGGCCAGCCCGGCGACGATGCCGGACTGGCTGTCGTGCGGGATCAGGGGAGGGCCGTCGACCGGGCCGGCGCTGTGAATGGTGCCGGCCAGCGCCCGGCAGACCGCGTCGGTGGCGACATAGTCGCGATACGCGCCGGATTCGCCGAACCAGGTGAAGACGATTTCGACGAGGTGCGGCGGCAGCTTGCCTGGCGCAGGAGAGGGCGCGCCCTGTGCATCGAGTGCCCTGGCGTCAAGCAGGACGTCAGCTGAGGACAGGAGCGCGTCGACGGTGTCCATGCCGGCGTCGCTCTGCAGGTCGGCCACGACGCTGCGCTTGTTGGTGTTCAGCCAGGCGAAGTAAGCGCTTTCCCTCCGTCCGTCGCCGATATCGATCATCGGCGGCCAGCGCCTGCCGGGGTCACCGTCCGGGGCTTCGATCTTGATCACTTCGGCACCGAAGTCGGCGAACAGCTTGCCGCAGAACGCGACACCGGTGCCGGTGCCTATTTCCAGTACCCTGATTCCGTGGAAAGGCAGTGCCGCTGCATCTTCCGGTGGACGGGCATCCGTTGTGTGCTTGCCGTTCAAGTCAGCTCCAAGATTTCGTCATCATCCGACTGCGCTTACCGGTGTTTCATCGTCGGATCGAGCGCCACGCGCAGCGATTCGCCCAATGTGTTGAACGCCAGGGCGGTAAAGAGAATCGCCAGGCCGGGCGGGTACATCTGTTCCGGCGCCAGTTCCATGTTCTGGTAGGCGCGGGCGAGCATCGCGCCCCAGCTGGCGTGCGGCGGCTGGATTCCCAATCCGAGGAAGCTCAGGCTGGCTTCGGCAAGCAGCGCGCCGGCAAGCAGCAGCGTGACCTGCACGATCACCGGCTGCACCGTGTTGGGCAGCACGTGCCGCCAGAGGATGCGCCCGGTGGAGGCGCCGAAACAGCGGGCGGCATCGACATACAGCTCCTGCCGCACGACCAGCGTGCGGGCGCGCACCAGCCTTGCCAGTTGCGGCGAAAACACGATGCCGACGGCGATCATGCCGTTGATCAGCCCGATGCCGAGCGCGCCGGTGACCGCGATCGCCAGCACGATGGCGGGGAAGGACAGGAGGGTATCGATGCCGCGGCTGATGAGATCGTCGGTCCAACCGCCCAGGAAACCGGCGAGCAAGCCGATCGGCACGCCGAGGACGATTGCGACGCCGACGGCGAGAAAGCTGGAAAACAGCGATGCCGCGGCGCCGTGGATCAGCCGGCTCAGCACGTCCCGCCCCAGGTCGTCGGTGCCCAGCAAGTGCTCGGCGGACGGCTGGGCCAGCGAATTGACGATGTCCTGTTCAGTGGGGGAATAGGGCGCGATCAACGGCGCCGCCACCGACAGGGCCGTCACCAGCACCAGGAACAGCAGGCTCACGGTGGCTGCGGCATCCAGCCGCCAGATTCCCGGCACCCGCCGGGCGGGCCTCTGTTTTACTTGCTGCTCGGTTACGGTTGCTTCCACGCTCATGTTCTTACCCTCGGGTCAACGATGCGATAAAGCGCGTCGGTAGTCAGGTTGATGGCGATGACGATCAGCACCATGACGAACACCACGCCCTGGACCACCGGGAAATCCCGGTGGACGGCGGCATGCACGATCAGGCTGCCCATGCCGGGAACGGCGAACACCGCCTCCACCACCACGGTGGCCGCCAGCAGGCGGTTGGCGAGCAGCGCAATGACCGTCAGCAGGTTGACGCTCACGTTCTTCAGCCCGTGCTTCCACAGGATCGTGAAGGGGGCCACTCCTTTCGCGTGCAGCGTGCGCACCTGCTGCGACGACAGGATGTCGGCCAGCGAGCTGCGCAGCTGGCGGGCGACTTCCGACACGCCGCCGGAGGCCAGCGCGATCGCCGGCAGCAGCGCATGCCGCACCGCCTGCCACGGATCGACCGCCAGCGGCACGGCCCCGGTGGCCGGGAACCAGTTGCGTTCCAGCGCGAACCACGAGACGAGGATCATTGCCAGCCAGAAGTTCGGCACCGCGACGCCGAGCGATGCAACGCTCATCAGCGCCTTGTCGGCCAGCGAGCCGGGATGGCGGGCCGCGACGATGCCCAGCGGGATGCCGATTGCCAGCGCCAGCAGCATTGCGATCGACACGATCAACAGCGTATTGGGCAGGCTGCGCGCGATCGACGTCAGGACCGGTTCGCTCGACAGCAGCGATACCGACAGGTCGCCGTGCAACGCCTTCCACAACCAGCTCCCGTACTGCACGAGGAAAGGCCGGTCAAGGCCGTAGAGCTGGCGGATTTCGGCGATGCGCTGCTCGGTGGCGTTCTCGCCTGCCAGCGTGACAGCGACATCCCCCGGTACGATCTTCAGCAGCGAGAACACGATGAAGGTGGCGAACACGATCACCGGCGCCGCCTGCAGCAGCCGGCGCCAGAGAAATGCCCATTGGTGTTGTCGGGTCGACATGGCGAAAACCTTCTCAGCTGGCAAGCCAGATATCGTTGAACTTCGGCTTGCCCAGGAGGTTGGGCAGGTAGCCCTTGGTCTGCGTCATCGACGCCGTCACGTCATACCGGAACGCCAGCGGCGCCACCAGCGCCTGTTCCATCACGATGCGCTGGATCTTCGAGAAGACCTGGCGGCGGAACTCGATGTCCTCCTTGAGGCGGCTGTGCTGCAGCAGCGTGGTCAGTTCGGGGCTGGCTTCGGAGCGTCCGGCGTTGTAGTAGGCGCCTTTGCCGAAGCCGAGCGAATAGGTCATGCTCGGGTCGGGGCGTCCGGTCCATGCCGACACCAGCGCATCGAACTTCTTTTCGTTGCCGAAGAACTGCGCCGAGATTTCGGCGATCGTGCCATTCGTGAATTTGGCGCGGATGCCGACCTTGCTCAGCATTTCCATCAGCACTTCGGCGCGGCGGATGGAATCCTGGTCGTTGTACCCGCCGAACGAGATTTCCAGGCCGCTGCCGACGCCCGCCTCCGCAAGCAGCTTGCGCGCGCGGTCGGGGTCATGCCGATACAGCGCCGCCACGCCCTTGTCGTGTGCCCAGTGGGAAGCCGGCAGCAGCATGTACGCTTCCTCGCCGACGCCGCTGAGCGTGGCCTGGAGAAACGCCTTGCGGTCGACGGCGAAGTTGATGGCCTGGCGCACCCTGACGTCGTTGAGCGGCGCACGGCTGTAGTTGAAGTAGATCTGGTGGCAGTACAGCGTCGGCGAGACCGACACGCTCAGGTTCTTCGCGCGGTCCACCAGCGGCTTGTAGCGCGACGACAGGTTGAAGATCATCTGGTTCTGTCCCGAAGTGACGGAACGCAGGCCGGTGCCCTGGTCGGGAATGATTACGAATTCGATGCCGTCCAGGTGCGGCAGGTTCGGCTGCCAGTACTTGTCATGGCGGACCAGCACGATCTTGTCGTTGTCCGTCCAGCTGACGAATTTCCACGGCCCGGCACCAACGGGCTTGCGGTCGGTTTCCGCACCCTGTTCCTTGACGGCCTTCGGCGAAACCATCATGCCGGCACGGTCGGAGAGGATGGCCGGCAGCGCGGCGTCCGGCTGGGCAAGCTTGATGCGCACCTCCGTCGGGCTGACGACCTCGACGGAAGCGATGTTGACGAGGTCGGCCTTCACATTGGAGCGTGCATCGGTGCGGCTGCGGTCCAGGTTGAACTTGATGGCTTCCGCGTCGAGCGGCGTGCCGTCGTGGAACACGATCTTGTTGCTGCGCAGTTTCAGCACCAGCGTGTTCAGGTCCGGCGACGTCCACTCGGCCATGCCCGGCACCGGCTTGAGCGTCTTGTTGTCCCAGTTCACCAGGGTGTCATACATCGTCCAGAGGATCGAATGATCCGACCCGGCGCCGCCGGTGGCGGGATCAAGGCTGGAGGGATTGGCCGGGGCAACGATCTTGAGATTTCCGCCCCGCCTGGGTGCGCCCTGGGCCAGTGCATAGCCGCCAGGCATGCCCGCCAGCGCCGCAGCCGTCAGACTTGCGGACAGGAAGTCCCTCCTGGTGAAGCCGGGCAGGGCGTGGAAGGTATCGGTATGGTCGTTTTTATCAGGCATTGCAGTCTCCTCGTTTGGTCTGGTTAGTTTGCGGCGGTGCTCTCGACTTCGGTCTGGTCCGGTGTGGTGCCTTGAACGGTGGGCGGGCCGTCCGGGCGGGCGAAGTGGCAGGCCACCCAATGGCCGGCGTTGAGTTCCCGCC
>NZ_DAIUCO010000128.1:0-14131 GCF_036846085.1 Noviherbaspirillum sp.
CAGTTCGACTGGGGCCGCACCTGCTTCGACAGGCAGCCGCAGCCGGTGCCGCCGATATTCCAGCCGGAGCTGGCGGCGGAAGCCATCCTGCTCGCGGCCGAGCGTCCGCGGCGCGAGTTGTGGGTCGGCTTCCCGGCGGTAAAAGCGATCCTGGGAACCCGGCTCGTGCCGGGACTGCTGGATCATCTTCTCGCGAAAATGGCGTATTCCGGCCAGCTCACCGACCAGCCGCTGCCGCCGGACAGGAAAGACAATCTTTACCATCCCGCGCCGGGCGACCGCGGCGCGCATGGCCGCTTCGACGCCAGCGCGAAACCGTCCAGCCTGCAGTTCCGGCTGACGGCGCATCGCAATGCGGTCATTGCGGCCGTCCTCCTCATGCTGTTTTTGCTACTGGCGGTCGCGATCGCGGACTGAACATTCAATTCCCGGCGAGGGCAAGCCAGGCCATGATCTGCGACACATGAGTGAGCCCTTGCGGAAAATTGCCGAGCATCTGTTTCGATGCGGTGTCGTACTCCTCCGAGAACAAGCCGAGCTCATTGCTGCAGGCAAGCGCCCGGTCGTAATAAATGCGTGCTTCCGCCATCCTGCCCTGATTGGCAAGGCAGGATACCAGCCAGAAGGTGCAGGGCAGGAACATGCCCTCCGGGCCTTTCAGGCCATCCGGTCCGCGGTACCGCAGCAGCAGGCCGTCACGGTCGAGGTCGCTGCAGATGGCATCGACGGTGCGCAGCATGCGCGGATCGTCGTACGCCACGAAGCCGACACGCGGCAGCATCAGCAGCGCGGCATCCAGTTCGCTGCTGTTGAAGGCCTGCAGGAACACGCCGCGTTCCTGGTCATATCCGCGGCTTTCGATGGCGGCGCGGATGTCCTCCCGGACCCGGGCCCACTCATCGACTGGCGCATCGATGCCGGTGGCCTGGGCGAGCTGTATGCCGCGATTGATCGCCGCCCAGCACATCGCCTTCGAATGCACATAGTGGACAGGATCGCCGCGCACTTCCCAGATGCCGTAGTCCGGCTCGCTCCAGCGGCGGCACACGGTACCGATGACGCTCACCAGGAAATCCAGGTAGTCGGGGTCGGTTTCATGGCCGTTGCGATGCCATTCCCACGCCATTTCCAGCAGCTCGCCGTAGATGTCGAGCTGGGTCTGCTTCGCCGCGCCGTTGCCGATGCGGACCGGGCGTGATTGCCGGTAGCCTTCCAGCCAATCCAGTTCGACTTCCATCAGCCTGCGGTTGCCGTCGACGCCGTACATGATCTGCAACTGGTCGGCGCTGCCGGCGGAGCAGCGCTGGATGAAGCGGTGGAATTTGTCCGCTTCGGTCGCATAGCCCAATTCCTGCAATGCCCGGATGGTGAAGACCGAATCGCGCACCCAGCTGAAGCGGTAGTCCCAGTTGCGCTCGCCGCCGATCCACTCGGGCAGGGATGTGGTCGAGGCGGCGACGATGGCGCCGGTCGGCTCATAGGTCAGTGCCTTCAGTACGATGGTGGAACGGACGGTATGCTCGTCGAGCGTGACGGACGAATGCATGCGCGAAGACCAGTTGGTCCACCAGCGGCGCGTGCTTTCCAGGTGGCGGTCAAGGTCGCCCGGATTGATGGCCTGCGCGGTGACTTCGGACGTGATTTTCTCCGGGAACTCGAACTGCACGGCAAGCCGCACGCGTTCGCCGGCGCGGATGCGGAAGGTGCCGCGCAGGTCGCAATGCGACACGACGTCGAGCGGGCTGTCGGAATGAATGATCAGTCCCTGGTTGCTGCCGATCGCGGTGAACATGCCGGACGGATGGCGCTTCATGCGCGGGATGATCTCGCCATAGTCGAAGCGCGGCACGACGTCGATGCGCATCTCGACATCGCCGGAGATGCCGTCGATCAGGCGGACGAGATCCAGCGGCGGATTCTCCGGTCCCTCATCGTTCATGGCAAAGAAATCGGTAAGCCGGACGTCGCCTTCGGAAGTGGAGAACACGGTTTCCAGGATCATCGATCCGTCCACATACCGCCGGGTCGATGTCACGTCCGTCGCGGTGGGCGCGACGAGGCAATGGCCGCCCTTGTCCCAGTCGAGCAGTCTGCCGAAACAGGCGTCATCGTCGACGCACGGCATGCAGCACCAGTCGACCGAACCGTAGCGCGATACCAGTGCGCTGCAATGGCAGTCGCTGAGCAGGGCATAGTCGCCGATCGGCGGATATCTCATAGCCGGCATGCGAAACGACATTCACGTTGGCTAAAAATTTCAATTGGGAAACACAGGCGAGGCCTGATGAATGGGCGATGCGCGCTTCCTAGCGTCATGCTCTTCTCCTTTCAACCATGTTGTCCATGCACAATGCGTTGCCGTTTCATGCATGCATCCATCGATTGTATGCAGCGCCAAATGCCTGCGCCGTCCATTGCGGCCGGTTCTTGCTGATGCGTATCAAGAACCTCCCACGTTCGTGAAAGTCCGACAATAAAATAGTTGCCGGAAATGACACGAACATCACATCATTGTCCTTTCGGGCAAATCCACTTAATGACATGCAATTGAACGGCGATGACACTCACCGACTTTGCACCCCTCGTGGTCTCCTTCTTCCATATCGTGGCCGCGCTCGCGGTGACGGTCGATGCCGTGTTCCGCAAGCGGCATGTGCAGTCGGTGATCGGCTGGACCGGCCTTGCCTGGATGGTGCCGCTGGGCGGCGCCATCCTTTACCTGTGTTTCGGCATCAACCGCATTCATCGTGCCGCTATCGCCATCGGCCTGGAAAAAAGCTGGGGCAGGGGCGGCCTGCGGGATATCCAGCCGGTGCCGGCCGATGTC
Source organism: Noviherbaspirillum sp. (assembly GCF_036846085.1). Lineage (NCBI taxonomy): Bacteria > Pseudomonadati > Pseudomonadota > Betaproteobacteria > Burkholderiales > Oxalobacteraceae > Noviherbaspirillum > Noviherbaspirillum sp. The sequence continues at coordinate 2,828 of NZ_DAIUCO010000128.1, forward strand.
GAGATCGCGGCCTGCCATGCCACGTTCGCCGGACTGATCCGGCTGTCGGCGCAGATCACCCGCAACCCGCTGGTGAAGGGCAACCGCATCGAGCCCCTGGTCGACGGCGATGAAGCCTATCCGGCGATGCTGGCGGCGATCGACGGCGCGCAGCGTTCGGTCACGCTCCTGAGCTACATCTTCGACAACGACGATGCCGGCCGGATGTTCCTGCAGGCGCTGCAAAGGGCGACACAGCGCGGCGTGCCGGTGCGCGTCCTGATCGATGGCGTCGGCGCCCGCTATACGCGGCCGGACATGGTGCGCGAGTTGCGCAGGGCCGGTGTCCAGGCGGAGGCCTTTCTGCCGACCCGGGTGCCGAGGCTGTTCCGGTACGCGAACCTGCGCAATCACCGGAAAATTCTTGTCGTCGACGGACAGGCCGGCTTCACCGGCGGCATGAACATCCGCGTCGGCCATCTGCTTGGCCTGCGGCCCGCCTATCCGTTGAACTGCCTGCATTTCAGGATCGAAGGGCCGGTCGTCGCCGACATGCAGCGCGCGTTCGCCATCGACTGGGCGTTTGCCACCGGGGAGCAGCTGAATGGCGAAGCCTGGTTTCCGCCGCTGGCCGAACGCGGGATGATCGCCGCCCGCGGTATTCCCGACGGCCCGGACGCCGACCTCGACAACATGCTGCAGATCCTGCTCGGCGCCCTCTCGGTGGCGCAGCACCGCGTGCGCATCGTCACTCCTTACTTCGTGCCGGACGATGTGCTGCTCAGCGCATTGAAAGTGACGGCCCTGCGCGGCGTCGTGGTCGACATCGTCCTGCCGCTGCGCAGCAACATCCCCGTCGTGGACTGGGCCACCCGGCCCTTGCTGGCCGACCTGATCGACAAGGGCTGCCGGGTCTATTTCAGCGGCCCGCTGTTCGACCACAGCAAGGTGTTCCTGGTCGACGGGGTATGGTCCCTGATCGGCTCCACCAACTGGGACGCGCGCAGCCTGCGGCTCAACTTCGAATACAACCTGGAATGCTACGACCGGACCCTCGCGGCGAAACTGGATGCGCTCATTGATGCAAGGCTCGCGTTGGCGCAGCGGATTTCGGCCGAAGAACTGCGCAGCCGGCCATTTTTCGTGCGCCTGCGGGACGGACTGGCACGCCTGCTTTCGCCGTACTTGTAATGCGGCCCGGCCTACCGGTGCAGATCGAACGCTCGGGCAGGCCCTGCGCGAAATCCTTCGCCTTCCGTGCGCATTCCGGATACTTCGGCATCGTGAACAGCGAGGAGTCCTTCCAGAACCTGATCCGCTTCCTGTTCGGCGATGTGCGGGTGGACATGTGGATCGACGTGGACGAGATCCGGCTGCCCGAGCCGGTGCAGAAGGAGGTCAGTGCGGGACATGCCGTCGACGCGCTGTATCAATTCGACATGCTTGCCTCACCGCGCGGCAAGCTGTGGTACCTGACGCGGCGGACCGCCGAGGAAGACTCCGTTGCCTGCATGACGCACCGGCAATGGACCGAAGAGCGGGAAAAATACCGTTCGCAGCATATGTCGACCGTCTTCCTCGCCAACCGTGCAAGGGTCAATACCCGCCGCAAATCGCTCGCGTACAGCATGACGCTGGGCGTGCGCGTGCCGGATTACGAGATCGACCGCAAGCTGTGGATCAACGAGCACTACGAAGGAAGCTATCTCTTCAGAGGCACCATCATTTTCGAAATGACGCCACCCGCGAATGGCGACTCGAACTGGAAGCTGCATGCGCAATGGACCGGCACTGCCGCTCCGGTCGACGACAAGGACATCGACGTCCGGACCTTGAGCGGCAGGGCGATCGAGATAACAATCCCGTTCGAGAATCCCGGCAAGCCGGGCATCAGGGGACGGCTGAGATTGGTGGCCAGCCTGTGGAACGAGGACGCCGGCCTCGACGGATAGCGCGCGAAGCCGCGCATTATTGTTTATCAGCCTGAACTTGGCGGCGTCAACCGGATTCTCCCCCGGAACATGCGGCAGGACTGCATGGAGACTCTGTGCCTGGCGCCAGGAGCATGCACTTCGATCGGCCAATGATCTGCCTTCAGGCCAGGCAATTCTGAAGTCGTTGCCTATATCGGGAGAGATTGCACAGCTCCCGGCGCCTTGACGACGGCATGCAGCGAAGCGCTCGTCTCAGCCTCGAGCGATTCTACCCAAAATCCCGCCGCACTCAATTGCCTCAATACTTTAACGTAGTCCTCGGCGCTTTCCACGCCAATGACCCGGTACACGTCTCCCGAGTCATTCTCGATGCCAAACCACATGGTCGAATTCTCGTTGTCTTCCATTTCCTTGGTGAGGCCAAGCAGCCTCGACAAGGCATCATCCGATGCGGGCCGCTTGTTGCTCTGAATTACAATTGTTTTCATCTTCATCTCCAATAATGAGCATGGAATTCGTTACGTCAGTGTGCGCCATGTCGACGAAGAAGTCCGCTAGTCCGACGGATTAAATCGTTGGCCCGCTCCCTGCAGCAACGTCGGAACAGAACCCGCCAATAAGTAGTGTCCATGAAATCGATAACAGTCAGCGGCGGTCTTGCATCCATGCAAGGCATAGGATTGTTTCAGTAAATACCGCTTGCTATATCTTCGTATGGGGCGCATTGTAATTTTGTCCGATGCATCTTACTGCCCGTCTCCGCATCGGCAATTCACAACCTGTTCCAGACGGTCGGCTCATTTGAGAGGACGGCCATGGTAACGCCTGCCACGGAGTACCGGGGTCACATGCTGCGTGCATACTCCGAGAAGATTTTTCCTACACATCACGATCCCTATGCCAGCGGCCGGAAGAAATTTTCATCCGTCGTGCTTATCGATACCATTCCGTCAGACGGTGCCCGCTCCCGCCGCTTTGCAACACCGATCTCCGACGCCTGGCCGGAACGAAGCAGCGACGCAATAGACCTTGCAATACGGTACGGAAAGAGGATTGTCGATGGCGAGGTACAGGCAACGCAGTTGTAGCCGCACGCCGGGTGGTTCGGGCTCTTCTTGCTTCATGCCTGCATGTCATCTGCCATGCTGCAATGCCATGGCCGACATCCCGCTATCAGAACGCCGATGAAGAAGCCGTCGTTGAAGATGGCGTGGAAGATGACAGCAGGAAGAAGCGGCGGTGATATCCGCGACGCGGAGCTGGAAAAAGTCCGAGATTTCCGATTGCTGCAACTCAATTCTTCTCGGCATGTACACCTATAAAAGGAGCGCTGCCATGCGCGATTCTCAAACTGCTGTGGATGTGAAACGAGGCCACCTGCTCGACGCGATCAGAAGGCGCGTGAAAGACGGTTGGGTTCTGCTGAATCCCGAATGTTCCGATGTGGTCGGCACGACCGGCATCAAGAGGGGTGATGAGCAAATCAGGCTGGATATCATCGACGAACTGCGTTTGGAGCCTTCAATCGATGCTGACTCGATCGACGTGGACGTCGAAAACGGAATTGTTTCCTTGACGGGTTGCGTTGACAGCAATGGCGGAGAATGGCTGATCGAATCAGCCGCACGACGAATCGCGGGTGTTGGGAGCGTAGCGGTACACCTGAAAATCGTCCTGCCTGAGCCGGGTATCTGCACCGACGATGACATACGGCGAGATTGCGAGCACGCGCTGGCGACGACGGTGATGGGGGAAAACCACGCCATCAAAGTGAGGGTCAATTCCGGCTGGGTGACGCTGTCGGGTAATGTGGCCTGCGGTTACGAGCGGTGGACCGCGGAAGAGATTGTGAGCTCCTTGATCGGGGTGAACGGAGTCAACGGCCAGATTACGGTCAATTCATGGATGACGAAGAAGGCATCGTCTCCAATCGAAAGAGCGGATTAGGTCTGTAAAACATCCTATTGTGAATTCCGGATCGGTGGAGTGCCGCTGGTGCAAGTTTTTCCCATTTCCCGCCTTGGCAGGAATTGTTATTACTGTGTCGCATGCACATTCTGTTGCTGTGCGCGATGAAGCAGGGAGTCGGATGGCGATAGCGATATACAATGATGCGGCGCACAAAAAAGATGGAACGTTATCGTCGCGGACCTGCTCTTACCTTTAGTAGTAATCATTCTGCAATTATTCAATTCAGGATAACGAAGCCCAAGGAAAACAATGTTTAATTTCACCCAGCAGTCCATGTCCCCTGCAATAAAAGCGCAAGTTGATGCCCAATTCTCTTTTTTCACGGATATGGCGAAGAATATGTTTGAAAGCGTCCAGAAAGTGAACGAACTGAACATCCAGGTCGCCGCTACCGTAATGGACGAATCGCTGGTCAGCGCGCGTCAATTGCTGAGTGCATCGGACCGGAACGAAGCGTTGTCGATTGTGGCTGGCCAGTCGCAGCCTGCAGCAGAAAAAGTCAGGGCCTATCAGCAGCACCTTCAGAACATCTTTGCCGAAGCCCGAGTCGGCATGACAAAGACGGTAGAAGCGCACGTGCCCGAGTCCACGCGTACGGCAGAAGCCGTCGTGAGAGAGCTTGCCCAGCGCGCATCGGAAGAAACGTCAAAAGCATCCCAGCGGCAGAAGGAAAACTTTGAAAAGCTGACGGCCTCATTCAAGCAGAATAGTGACCGCGGCGTACAAGGGAACATCGTTAAAGCAACGCATTAAACGAAGTTTGCTGTAAAGTCAGGCAGGGCCGCAGCGGTTGCATGCTGCGGCTTTTTTATTTCCTTTTTAAAGACGCTGATTGTTTCCGGTAAATGAGCATGTTGGCCGCAGCGACAGAGACGGCCAGTACTTCTTGCTTCTCGACCTGTCCGCATCGACTCGCTCCGCCGGTTCCCCATGGAGCGGGCTGTGCGCCATAGCCTGGTGACGGCAACATGGATTTCCCGGATCGCCTGCAGTACTTCAAGGACATCAAGGATCAATATGATTACTCTGAACGCAATTTCTTCATCGCCCATGTTGTTGGCGCTAGAGCCCTATCATGCACTGTGCAATTACATTGCCGGCCACATGCAACCGACCGATTTTTCTGAAAACGGTGACGGACATCCTGTGCTTGTCATACCCGGGCTCGGTTCGAGTGGCGCTGCCACGGCGGACCTTCGCATGCGACTGCAGCAATTGGGTTATGCCACCTATGATTGGAAACAGGGCGTCAACACCGGCCATGGTTTCGACCTTGATCGTTGGTTGCTGTTGCTGACCGAACAAGTCGAAGCAATCTCCGATCAACACACCGCATCGGTGTCGGTGATCGGATGGAGCTTGGGCGGGATATATGCACGCGAACTTGCAATGCGTTGTCCTCACCTGATTCGTCAGGTCATTACGCTGGCAACGCCATTCAACGCCGCAGATCTTTCGCAATACCAGGACGGACACCACCGTGTAAGCTCCACATCAATCTATTCACAGACCGACGGTATCGTAAAGTGGGAAATGTGCAAGGCACCGGAGTCTGGCGCGCACCGCAACATCGAAGTGCAAGGCGTCAGTCATTTTGGCATGGTCCATCATCCGGTCATATTGAACGTCCTTGCACAATTGCTCAAACAGCCGGCGACCACATCCGACTACGACGTGCAGGGTTGAAATTACCGGGGTATGTCTACGGCGGTCCGATGGCGATGTGCGTGGCAATGTTGTGATGTACCGAGAACGAGAAGGCCGCTGCGCATGCCTGTGGCTTATCTCCATCCCGGCCAGGTGGCTGTAGAAAACCGGCCGGTTTGCATACCGCCCATTGCTGCAGTTCGCACCGCCCCTGGTTCACAATCGCCGTTGCAATTCCTTCATGCCTGCGTACGGTTGTCTTCCGCTGTTCGTGGAAGCCTGACCGTGAATACGGTGCCCATGCCTTCACTCGATTCCGCACTGATCGACCCATTGTGCGCCACCGTAATTTCACGCGCGATGAACAGCCCTAATCCCAGGCTCGTTCTTGGCCGGCCATCCGTGTTTTCCTCGGCCGCAAGCTGCACCAGCGGGTCGAAGATTGCCTGAAGCGATTCCGCGGGGATGACTGGTCCGTGATTTTGCACCTGAATGGCAATTTCATCCCGTTTGCCCTCTGCAAAAATCATGACCGGATGCTCTTTCCCGCGATATTGCGCAGCGTTGCCCAACAAGTTGGTCAACACTTGCTGAAGCCGCACGGAATCGAAAAAGCCGACCAGGTCCCCCGACATTTCAAATTGGAACGAACATTCCGGGTGTGCGGCGCTGACATCATGGAGTGCCGCCCTGCATACGTCTTGCAGATCCACCCGGCGACGTACGATCGGCATGCTTTCACCAAGCTGTGTCCGGGAGTATTCAAGCAGGTCATGGACCATCGAAGTCATGGCGGCGGCGCTTGTCGTGATGAGAGCGCCGATTTTCCGCGTTTTTTCGATATTGGTCTCCGGCTTCGTGAGCAAGTCGCCGGCCATCGTCATGGCGGCGAGCGGCGTCCGCAAATCATGTCCCAGAATGGCCAGGAATGTATCGCGCGTCCGGGCGTTCCGGTCCGCGTAGGTTACCGCGGACTCTGCCAGCGATTGGTCGATTGCCTCATTGAAGCGAAGCATGTCGGTCGATGTCGCCTCGGTAAAGTGTGAGATATGCGCCAGCCACAAGCGCAGTACTGTCGCGCGAAGCGCCCGGAATTCAGCAAGAAGCTGGGGCAGAGAGAACCCGCTGTTTTCCCGAAGTGTGCCGTGTGTCGCTGCCGCAGTGGCGTCATCTGAAGCATCAAGGTCAAGGCCCTTGGATTTTTGGTACTGCTGCCTCGGGGTTTGCTCGGTCTCGATATCCAGCGCAATGGTTTCAAGCATCTGCTTTGCGTGGTCGCGAAGCGCAAGGTCCGACATGCCCGTTGCGGCAGGCAGTTGAGTCTTGGCGAACGATTCCCATTCCGCGAGAATTTTCTCCATGTTGGCAGTAATAAATCGAGATATTCGCATGGGACCCCCGGGAAAAGTTGATGAATAAGTGTTCTACATGCCTTGCTCAAACATGGCAATCCAGATTCGGTATCACAGTTTTTCTCCATGGCTTGTCGGCATCTGGCAAATATCAAATGAACCGAGGATCCCATTGTCCGGATGATGGCGTGGAAGCTGCACCCGGAATCTGCTGCCTTTCCCCTTGCCGTCACTGAAAACCGTAATCGTTCCGCGGTGCAGTTCGACGATGCTTTTGACAAGCGTGAGACCAAGACCCAGCCCGCCCGTTCTTGCGTCGGTCGAGACTTCCGCCTGTACATATAGATCGAACAGGCGCGGCATGAGATCCGGATCGATCCCGACGCCATTGTCCGAAACCTGCACCACGATGCAATCTTGGTCCGTCGCGAGGTCGATGGCAATGCGTCCGCCATCGGGCGTGTACCTGGCGGCGTTGGTCAGCAGGTTGCTCACGACCTGGACAAGGCGTGTCATGTCGCCGGATACATGGCAGGCGTCATCCGGCAACGACGGTAGAAGGGAGTGTGCTTTGGACTTGACCAGCGGGCTGCTCTGTTCCAGCGACGCCAGCACCACGGCGCGCATATCCACCGGATCGTTCCGGATTGCGACCAGCCCGCGGGTGACGCGCGATACATCGAGCAGGTCTTCGACCAGCCTGCTCATATGGCCCACCTGGCGGGCGATGATCTTTCCCAGTTCGATCACGCGTGCTTCGGGCACGGGGACGTTTTCCAGTACGTCGGCCGTTATCGCGACGGCGGCAAGCGGATTGCGCAGTTCGTGCGCGAGAATCGCCAGAAACTCATCCTTGCGCACATCGGCACGCTGCAATGCTTCGGCCTTCACGGCAAGCTCGGCGTTCAACTCGACCATCTTCCCATTCGTGGTCTTCAATTCCTGCGTCAGCTGCAGCAGTTCGTCCTGGTGTGCCTTCAGCGCCTCGAAGCCCTCAAGCAGATCCTTGTTCTGCTGCTGAATCTCGGACAACGCCACATTCAACTGCAAGGTGCCGATTTGCGCCCCGATATCGCCGATCATGGCTGGCGTCAGGAATGGGGCGCCGGGCGGAAACAGCTTTTTCAGGACAATCGTCGTGCCTTCATTCGGCACGGTCGTGATATCGCATTCGTCCATCATCCTGCGGGCACCGAGGATGCCCAGCCCCATGCCAGATTCGGACTGGTACTCGCCGGCCAGGATCTGGTGAAGGTTAGCGATGCCGGGTCCCTGGTCCTCGATCCGGATCATCAAGCTCTGTGTGGCGAGTTCCTGGGAAATGGAGAAGTCGATGCGTCCCGAATCCGCATAGTTATAGATATTCCGCGCGAGCTCGGAGACCACGGTTGAAATCCGCACCTGGTCGTGGTTCGTAAAGCCGCATAGCGCGGTAATCTGCCGCGAACGCTGGCGCGCCGCGAGCACGTCAATCTCGGTTTTGACCGAGACGGTGAGAATCCGGCGGATCACGGGTTTGGTCTTCGGAACGGTGCTTTCATCATGGGACGCTCTTTCTGTCATCGGGCTGGTATTTCACCGCTCGTCTGAGCGCTAAAACCGCCACGTCATCGCGGGATCGTGCAAAGTCACGATAAAGAACGGCGGCGACGAGCGCGGGGTGCCTTGCTGAAAGGCCCGGATAGTTGGCCAGATTCCAGCGTGTGCCGAGCCCGTCCGAATGCATGACGAGCATCGATTCCTGCAGCCAGGGAAAAGCGAACTCCTGCACCTTTCGCAGGTTGCTGCCGACAATCCCGTTATGCGAAACCATATTCCTGCCTGCGTCGCCGTCCAGTATGCGGGCCTCGACATTACCGACACCCGCGAAATGCAATTGTCCCGACAGGGTGCTGATGCAGGCAACCGCGACCGCCGCGCCCCGGGTGCCGTTCAGTGCAGCATGTGCATCGTGGAGAACCTTTGCCGGCGAGGACTGGCCGGACTGGAGGATGACGTTGACGGCGCCGCGTGATGCCCGCGCGGCGTCCGGGCCATGTCCAAGTCCGTCAGCGACCATGACCGACAGGGAACCGGGCCCATGGTGGACGACCTCCCAGTCATCCCCGCATTCGTCTTCGCTTGCCAATGGCAGGCATATGACGCCAACCTCCCATTCGTCCCGCTCATTCCGTTCGTTCAAAGATTGGCGCCCGTTGCCGGCCGCATCTTTCCATAGCTGCATCCATACGATAGTACCGCGGCCGGGGCCGGTATAGATATCAAAGTCATCGGACAGCCGGCGGATCGCGCCCAGTCCGACGCCATATGTGCCTGCAGTTGATGTGCCGTCACGCATGCTTGATGCCAGATTGGTGATGCCGGGGCCGGAATCCAGGGCGATCACTTCAATGCCGTCGCGTGATTGCTGCGAGATCACTCTGAGAATGATTTGGCCGCGGGTGGCATGTTTGACAATGTTGGTTGCGCTTTCGGTAATGAGCAGCGCCAGCCTGCCGGCGATTGTCTCGTCAAAGCCGAGCCGGCGCGCCAGACTCACCCCTGCCCGCCGTGCAGCGGAAACCTCGCCCAACTCACCTATCGGAAATACGGCCTGTCGGCTTGGGATGTTCAGAAGGCTTTCCACTTGACGATGCGAACCATGGTTCCCTTGCCGGGAGCGGTTTCAAGCTCGAATTCGTCCGCGAGCCGTTTTGCGCCGCTCAGGCCGAGCCCCATGCCGCCGCCTGTGGTATAGCCGTCGGTCAATGCCAGCCGGACATCGGCAATGCCAGGGCCTTCATCTTGAAAACTCATGCTGACCCCGCGACGGGTGCCGTCGGACAGTTTCGCCAGCCGGGCTTCGCCGCCGCCGCCATAACGCAATGTATTGCGGGCAAGTTCGCTGGCGGCGGTGATCATCTTTGTTTGATCGAGGACGCCGAAACCGGTCGCAACGAGGTAGTCCCGGGCAGCTTTACGAAGCCGCACCACGTCTTCATCGGTCCGTAGCGGCATCGTGACGGCGTCGTTGTCGGTGTGATGGGGCGTGAAATGCGCCGGTGCCGGCCTCATGGGTTCTTTAACATGAGCACGCCCTGCTCGACGTTGAGTGCCGTCTTGACGCCGGTCAGGGTCATGCCAAGTTCGACCAGCGTGATCGCAACGGCGGGCTGCATGCCCACGAGCACGGTGCGCGCATCAAGCACGCGCGCCATCGCCGCCGTATTGCTGATCATGCGGCCGATGAAGGAGTCGACGATGTCCAGTGCCGAAATGTCGATCAGTACGCCCCGGGCGCGATCTTTCACGATGCGCTCGGTCAGATCGTCCTGCAAGGTCATGGCTAGCTGGTCGTGCATGTCGACCTGTATGGTCACGAGCAGCAGACTGCCCAGCTTCAGGATGGGAATGCGTTCCATGCAAGCTCACTTTCCGTGATGGGCGTAGCTGATCGATGAGCCGGTACGTTGAAGGGCGACAACGAACGCATCGGCGAGCGTTGCCTTGGTGGTGACGTCTTCAAGATTGACGCCCAGGTGCACGATGGTTTGCGCGATCTGCGGGCGGATGCCGCTGATGATGCAATCGGCCCCCATAAGGCGCGCCGCGGCGACTGTTTTGAGCAAATGCTGCGCGACCAGCGTGTCGACAGTCGGTACGCCGGTAATATCGATGATGGCGATCGAAGCGCCGGTATCGACGATCTTCTGCAACAAGCTTTCCATCACCACCTGCGTGCGGGCGCTGTCGAGCGTACCGATCAACGGCAGTGCCAGGACATCCCGCCACAACTGGACCACCGGGGTCGACAGTTCAAGCAATTCCTGCTGCTGGCGCTGGATGACCTGCTCGCGGGACTTCTGGTAAACCTCGATGGTGTAGAGGCCAAGCTTATCGAACAGCGCGCTGGTAGCCATCGTTTGCTCCGCCAGCGCCTGGCCGTCGGAACCCAGGGCGGTACGCAAGTGCGCGAAAAGAGGTTTCTTGAGCGAAAAGACGAAATTGGCGGTTTCGATGGAACCGAATCCCTGGCGTACGCGCGCCTGCGAGATTTCGGCCAGCAATTGAAGCGTTTCGCTCCAGTTCGGCGCGTCGATATCCTGCGCCTGTCCATTCTTGGTCGTCTTCGCCAAAAGCGGAAGAAAACGCGCGGCTTGCTCGCGGATCGCGCCTTCGGCGACTTTGTCGCGCCGCACCATCAGCGACAGCATTCCTGCAATCCAGCCCTCCAGCAATGAATCATGATGCTCGGTGAGAATGTGTGCCAGCTGGCCGTTGATGTCGTTATTCATATAATCGCTCTTAAAATCCATGCGGTCCTGCAGGCCAGGAGGCAGGTAAAACAAATGAAGGGGGAAAGGATGGCCTGCCAGGGGAACCGCTGACTGGATTCCGGGGATAGGGGCGTGGGGTGCAGTGCATTGTAACAGGGTGGGGGC
>NZ_DAIUCO010000129.1:0-14075 GCF_036846085.1 Noviherbaspirillum sp.
GCCAATTACATGGGCTTGTGCCCGTTCCATAACGAAAAATCCCCCAGTTTCACCGTCAGTCCGACGAAGCAGTTTTACCACTGCTTCGGCTGCGGTGCGCATGGCACGGCGATCGGTTTCCTGATCGAATACTCCGGGCTTGGCTTCGTCGAGGCGGTCAAGGATCTAGCCCAGAACGTCGGCATGATCGTACCCGACCAGGATCGCCTGCCTCCCGCCCAGCGCGCGGAAGTCCAGGCGAAGAGCCTTGCACTCTCGGACGCAATGACGCAGGCCTGCGATTTTTATCGCCAGCAGTTGCGAGGCGCCCAGCACGCGGTGGCCTATCTCAAGGGACGCGGGCTGACCGGCGAAATCGCCGCCCGCTTCGGACTGGGGTACGCGCCCGACGGCTGGGACAGCCTGCGCCAGGTGTTTCCCAACTATGATGCGCCGCAGCTCGTCGAGGCAGGCTTGCTGATCGAAAAGGGCGACGAAGACGGCGGACCACGCAAGCGCTACGACCGCTTTCGCGATCGCATTATGTTTCCTATCCGCAATACCAAGGGGCAGGTCATCGGCTTCGGTGGCCGCGTACTCGATGGCGGCGAGCCGAAATACTTGAATTCGCCCGAAACACCCTTATTTCAGAAGGGAAGTGAGCTTTATGGGCTGTTTGAGGCCCGTCAGGCGATTCGTGAAGCCGGTTATGCACTGGTTACCGAGGGTTACATGGACGTCGTCGCGCTTGCCCAGCTCGGGTTCCCGCAAGCGGTTGCGACGCTCGGCACGGCTTGTACGCCAACCCATGTGCAGAAACTCCTCCGGCAAACGGACCATGTGATTTTCAGTTTTGACGGCGACGCGGCTGGCCGCCGCGCTGCACGGCGAGCGCTGGATGCCTGCCTTCCGCATGCGTCGGACAATAAAACCCTGAAATTCCTGTTCCTTCCGGCCGAACACGATCCTGACAGCTATGTTCGCGAAATGGGGGCAGATGCATTTGAGCAACAGGTGCGCGACGCGATGCCGTTGTCGCAATTCCTGGTGAAGGAAGTTACGGCAGACAATGATCTAAGCACATCCGAAGGCCGCGCCAAGGCGCAGTTCGATGCCAAGCCCCTGCTTCAGGCGATGCCTCCGTCGGCACTGCGGCTGCAAATCGTGCGCAGCCTTGCCCAGATAACACAGACGACGCCAGCAGAAATCGAAGCGTTGTTCGAGCTTGCCCAGCCGGTTGCTCGAACGAAGATTGCACCGCCACGCACCAAGCGCACGCCGCCAATGGGTTTGGAGCGGCAGATCATCCGGTTGCTTGTCGTGCATCCGGCACTGGCATCCGAACTTGACCAGGGCGCGATCGATGCGATGACCGGGCTCTCTCCGGACAATGCAACGATGCTGAGTCAGCTTCTGAACGCCTGCCGGGCACTCGGGCCGCAGGCCAACTTTGCGGCACTGGCGCAGCAATTGAAGATGGAAAACAGTGATTTTGATGCATTGATCGCCGAAGTTGCCGCCGAGCCCGAGTCGGAGATCGCTACGGCGCGTTTGGAGCTTGCCGGTGCGATTCGGCAGACTAAAATGCAATTATTGAAAGCGGAAATGGAGGCCTTGGCGGCCTCTGGACTGGGAAACGAGGAGGCGCGCAGCCGATATCGCGAACTGTTCCAGCAGCAAGAGCAACTCCGGCGCCAGGCAGAGGTCGAAAACGTGACACGCTGATGGTTTTGTTTACAGATTGCACAGCTTTGAGTTGGAGCAACATTGCTCGCTGTGTTATTATTTAAAGCTTTTGATTCAAGGCCTTAGAGTAATTCGTTTGGCGAATTGAATTCCAAGTCGGGATGTTCGGGATAATCGCGCGGGCGACTACCAAGCCGGTTGAAGCACAAATGTATTCATAGGCTCCGCATACGCACTTTTGTTGCGCAATGAGAGCAATCCAGTTGGAATTGATCCCATGGCGAACGCAATGAAAAAAACCGCGAAAACCACCCCAGACGCAAAAAATTCGAAATCGGCTGCAACTAAACCCGCTTCCGGCAAGTCGATGGCAAAGCCTGCCGTCAAGAATTCTGTTGCCGCCCAGCCCGCAAGCAAGGCAAAAACGCCAAGTAAAGCTGCGACGAAATCGGCCGCCAAGGCCGTAGCGAAACCGGTGAATACAGTACCGTCGTCCAAGGCTAACCCTTCATCCAAAGCCGCTGTGAAGCCGGCTTCCGAGAAACTGAAAGCTCCTGTGACAAACAAGAAAACCGAAACAACGACCGTCGCCAAACCCCCAAAGGCCCAGGCGAAGGCCGAGCCGAAGTCCGAAGCCAAAGTCATGGCGGTCAGCCAGACCACCGATGCCGCCGCATTGGCGGCGATCGACACGTCCAGCTATGTGCTGCCATCGGTGAAGGTGCCGGGCCGCCGCGGACGCAAACCGAAGGAATTCCAGCCTGAGAACGAAGAAGTCGCGGCACTCAATGCGGTCGAGCGCGCGGAACTGAAGGCCGCCGACAAGGCCAAGGCAAAAGACCGCAAAGCCAAGGAAAAAGCGCTGCTGAAGGACGCTTTCTCGTCCGACACTGAAGCCACTGAAGAGGAACTTGAGCGCCGCCGCCAGAAACTGAAAACGCTGATCAAGCTCGGCAAGGAGCGCGGATTCCTCACCTATTCGGAAATCAACGACCATCTGCCGGAAAACATTGTCGATCCGGAAGCGATCGACGGCATCATCGGCACGTTCAACGACATGGGCATCGCCGTCTACGAGCATGCTCCCGATGCCGAAAGCCTGCTGCTGTCCGACAACGTCGCCACGGTCGCCAGCGATGACGACGCCGAAGCCGCTGCGGAAGCCGCATTGTCCACCGTGGATTCCGACTTCGGCCGCACCACCGATCCGGTGCGCATGTACATGCGCGAGATGGGCTCGGTCGAACTCCTGACGCGCGAAGGCGAAATCGAGATCGCCAAGCGGATCGAGGACGGTCTCAAGGACATGATCCAGGCGATCTCCGCCTGCCCGACCACCATCGCTGAAATCCTCGTGGCGGCCAGCCGCATCGAAAAGGACGAGATCAAGGTCGACGAAATCGTTGATGGCATGGTCGATATGGATGCGCCCGAGCAGACCATCGCTGCCGCAGTCCCTGCCGCGTCGGCCGACGACGAAGAAGAGGACGAAGACGAAGAAGGCGAAGAGGAAGAAGAAGAGAACAACGCATCAGGTGCGGCCGGCTTCTCCGCTGAACAGCTTGAGCAGCTCAAGCGCGATGCGCTGGATAAATTTAGCGAGATTTCAAGCCAGTTCGACAAGATGCGCAAGGCGTACGAAAAAGAGGGCTACAACTCCAAGCCCTACGTCAAGGCGCAAGAAACGATTTCCAATGAATTGCTGAGCATGCGGTTCACCGCAAAGTTCGTCGAAAAACTGTGCGACACGCTGCGTGGCCAGGTCGATGAAGTACGGCATATCGAAAAGCAGATTCTTGATGTCGTGGTGAACAAGTGCGGCATGCCGCGCACGCACTTCATCAAGACCTTCCCGGGCAACGAAACCAACCTCGACTGGATCGACGGCGAAGTCACGTCCGGCGAGGCGTACAGCACCATCCTCGGTCGTAACGTGCCGACGGTGAAGGAATTGCAGCAGAAATTGATCGATCTGCAAGCACGCGTCGTGCTGCCGCTGCCTGATCTCCGGAACATCAACAAGAAGATGGCCGCCGGTGAAATGAAGGCCCGCAAGGCCAAGCGTGAAATGACCGAAGCCAACCTGCGCCTGGTGATCTCTATCGCGAAGAAATACACCAACCGCGGCCTGCAGTTCCTCGACCTCATCCAGGAGGGCAACATCGGCCTGATGAAAGCGGTGGACAAGTTTGAATACCGACGCGGCTACAAGTTTTCGACCTATGCGACATGGTGGATTCGCCAGGCGATCACGCGTTCGATCGCCGACCAGGCGCGCACCATCCGTATCCCGGTGCACATGATCGAAACCATCAACAAGATGAACCGCATCTCGCGCCAGATCCTGCAGGAAACCGGTGCGGAGCCCGATCCGGCGACGCTGGCGATCAAGATGGAAATGCCGGAAGACAAGATCCGCAAGATCATGAAGATCGCCAAAGAGCCGATTTCGATGGAAACACCGATCGGCGACGACGACGATTCTCACCTCGGCGATTTCATCGAAGACAACAACACGCTGGCGCCAGCCGATGCGGCACTGCATGCATCCATGCGTGGCGTGGTCAAGGACGTGCTCGATTCACTGACGCCCCGAGAGGCAAAAGTGCTGCGCATGCGCTTTGGCATTGAGATGTCCACCGATCATACGCTGGAAGAAGTCGGCAAGCAGTTTGACGTCACCCGCGAGCGGATCCGGCAAATCGAAGCAAAAGCGTTGCGCAAGCTGCGCCATCCGTCACGCTCCGACAAGCTGAAGAGTTTCCTTGAAGGCAGTTGATCTAACTGAGTACAATATGCAACTTTGGTACACACGCCATGCTTCACGGCGTGTGCCGGTTTGCAGACGCAGTTGGGCAGATCCAGACTTTAAGGGCCTCTAGCTCATGCTTGGTTAGAGCAGCGGACTCATAATCCGTTGGTGCCGTGTTCGACTCACGGGAGGCCCACCAATAAAACAAAGGCTTACGCGAATTTTCTGCGTAAGCCTTTTTCTTTTCCGTTCAATCGCTGATCCATGCCACATCGGGCCCAATTCAACTTGCCTGACAATTCTCTATCGCGCCGATAAATAGCCGCCTAAGATGAAATTGGTCTCGGCGCACGCCAGTCCGGAACAAGCTTGCTTGCCGTCCGACATCAAGCCTATCCCGCTCATCACAAGGACACGCCGCCTTTGCGGATTCGCGTCTTTCCCACTCTACGCCGTGGCCGCAATTTCTCCGAAGTTTCTACATGCAGGAGGATGTCATGGCAATTAATGAAGCAAAATTGAATGCATTCATGGGTCAGTTTGTCGGCGACCTCGGTGCTGTAATGCATGCAGCAACCATTGTCGTTGGCGACCAGCTAGGCTTGTATAAGGACCTGGCCCAGAATGGTCCATGTGACAGTGAGGCTCTGGCGCAACGCACCTCGACAGATCCGCGCTACCTCAAAGAGTGGCTGTCCGCCCAGGCTGCGAGCGGATACGTCACCTATGACAAGGAAAGCCAAAAATTCAGCATGAGCGAGGAGCAGGCTTTTGCGTTGGCGGAAGAAGGCAGCCCCGCCTTCATTCCAGGCGCCTTTCAGATTGCGGTGGCGCAATTTAAAGCGATTCCAAAAATGACGCAGGCCATGCGCACCGGCCTAGGTGTCGGCTGGCACGAGCATGACACGTCCTTGTTTCATGGCACCGAACGTTTTTTCCGCCCTGGGTACGCGGTCAATCTCGTCAGCAACTGGATCCCGGCGCTGGAGGGTGTCGAGAACCGCTTGAAGACGGGGGGACGCGTGGCGGATGTGGGCTGCGGCCATGGTGCGTCGACACTGATCATGGCCCAAGCTTATCCGGAAGCGCGCATCACAGGCTTTGACTATCATGAACCATCCATTGCCTATGCGCGCAAAGCGGCGGAAGCGGCCGGCCTTGGTGACCGTGTACAGTTCGAGGTGGCGCGGGCAAAGGACTTCCCCGGCGAGAATTATGATTTTGTCGCTGTGTTCGACTGCCTGCACGATATGGGTGACCCGGTCGGTGCAGCCGCTCATGTTCGCAAGAGCCTGAAGTCGGACGGGACGTGGATGATCGTAGAGCCGTTCGCGAACGACCGCCTGGAAGATAACCTGAATCCGGTCGGCCGCATCTTTTATTCCGCCTCGACTTTCATTTGCACGCCGGCATCCCGCTCGCAGGAAGTGGGTGCCTGTCTTGGTGCGCAAGCGGGGGAAGCACGGATCAGGGAAGTGGTGACCGCAGGCGGATTTTCACGTTTCCGGCGCGCGACCGAAACACCATTCAACCTGGTGCTGGAGGCAAAGCCTTGATGGCCTGATCCCGGCAGATCATGAAAGGCAGTGAAAGTGCCTTGGCATACAGGGGTGTCAAGGCTTCCTCAATCGCCCCTGGTTTTGTGGCCACTTTCGAGCCATATGATTTGGCGAGACGGAAGTGTTATGAGAAGCACGCAGGACATGGAGGGCCTCAAAGTCGAGGCAGTCGAGCAGGTCACGGAGCGGGAGCATCCAGTGGCGAAAGTGGCGAGCCGGCTCGGGGTGGCGACGCTTGGCCTGTACAACTGGCTCAGAAAAGAAAATACAACGTTTCGGCATCGGAGCCGCACCCGCCACAAACAAAGTAGGGTTCGCCGAGGCTAACCCTACTTTGTTTTCGTATCGCTATATGACGCTTTCAATGCCGCCGGTTGCCGCGCGACCCGGCGCATTCATGTTGCCGCGCTTGCGGAGAGCGGCGCTGCCAGCAATGAAATAGCGCGCAGCAATTGCTGTCCATCCACCGGCTTGACGAGATACTCATCAAATCCGGCATGCAATGCCTTCGCCCGGTCTTCCGGTTGGCCATACCCCGAGAGCGCAATCATGCGCGGCGTTGGCCGGTCGCGACGCTGCTGGAGCTGGGCGATGAGCTCGAAACCATCGATGCCCGGCAAGCCGATGTCGCAAATCAGGAAGTCATACGGGTTCGCCGTTGCCATCGCAAGCCCGCGTAATCCGTCGGGCGCGGTATCGACGACATGGCCTTCGAGTTCCAGCAGCATTTTCAGGGTGTCGCTCGCATCGAGGTTGTCCTCCACCAGCAAAATCTGGTAGCGGCCCGGCTGAGCCGCCTGCCGCGTCGACTGCGTCGCATCGGACGGCGCGATCGCGTGCGCGGGCAGGGTGACGCGGAAGCTGCTGCCGCGTCCGAGGCCGTCGCTCTTCACAGTGATGTCGCCGCCGTGCATCTCGACGATGCTTTTGGCTACCGTCAGTCCTACGCCCAATCCGCCTTCAGTGCGCGCCAGCGACCGTGGCCCCTGCGTGAAGAGATCGAATATGTACGGCTGTACTTCGGGTGCAATGCCGCCGCCGTTGTCCGACACCGTGATGATGAGGATATCGCCATGCCGCTCGACCGTGAGGCCGATCAGTCCTTCATCCTGCGTGTATTTGGACGCATTGATCAGCAGATTCGAGAACACCTGGGCGAGCCGCACGAGATCGCCGTCGATGATCAATGCATCGCATGGGGCGCTGATCGTCAATTGCTGCGAGCGCTTGTCGATCAACGGACGGCTCACCTCGACTGCGCGTTCGATGATGTCGGTGAGCGAGACTGCATGTTTCTGAAGGCTGATCTTTCCGCTGCTGACGCGCGACGCATCCAGCAGGTCGTCGAGCAGCCTCGCCATGTGCTGGACCTGCCGGCTCAGGACATTGTGCACTTTCGGCAGCAGGGGATGGGCGGCGGTGATTCTTTCCAGAACGGTGGCGGCGTTGCTGATCGGGGCCAGCGGGTTTCTCAACTCGTGCGCCAGCATGGCGAGAAACTCATTCTGGCGACGATTGACCGCTTCGGCTTCGTCGCGCAGCGTCTGCGCCTTGACCGTTGCCAGGACAAGGTTTTGATTGGCGGTGCGCAACTGCGATACAAGATTTTCCAGCGCACCGATCGCCTGCTGGGCATCGTTCGATGCCGTGACTTCGGAGATCAGGTTGTCGATGGCATCCTGCAGGCGATTGCCGTCCGGCCGTAGTTTTGTGTGCGGTTCAGATGCATCGACAGGAACCTGGATGGCCTGGTCGTTCGGATCGTAACGTCGCCTGCCGTCATCAGTCATGTGTGCTTTCTTCGCTTATTCTTCTTTGTCGATAAACGGCGGCTGCATCGTCGCCTGACCTGAAACAATGTTTCCATAGTTTCGCAAGGTATTGCCGATGACCAGCCCGTCGCCGGTGATCGTGAACTGCCTCATTTCAGCGCTGTGCATGCTGCCACGTACTTTGGGGACCATGATCATGCGTTTCAGCTCGCCGTCGCTTTCGAAGAATCGCAGCGCAACGACGGCATCGGTCAGGAATGCCTTGTCTGACGATACGAACTTGGCCTCGCCGTACTGTGCCGCCGGCTCCGTGGTGATGAGAATAGTCACGCCCCGGGCCGTCAGATTGGCGACCATGCGGTACATCGCTTCCATGAAGTTTTGGCGGAATTCCGGAGCGATGACCAGCTCCAGTGTGGAAAGCGAATCGATGACCAGTCGCTTGGTTTGGAGAGTGTCGATGGCATTCAGAAGATTGTCGACGACTTCCTCGATCGACAGGCCGAGCGAGCGATTCTCCATGATTGTCACCTGGCAGGCGCGCACAAGGTCCTTAAGCGGACTGGTCATTGCCTGCGCAATGCTGCGTTCCAGCGACGCAATCAGCCCGTGTTCGCCGTTCTTTGCGCCCTCGGCGAGAAAGGCCGTCGCAAGCATGGTCTTGCCCGAGCCGGAAGGCCCGGAAACCAGCAGTGAATAGCCTCTTGGCAAGCCGCCGCCCAGCATGGCGTCGAGTTCGCTATTGCCCATGGCGACCCGGTGTCCGTTGCCGGTATCCGGTATGCGCGATTGTTCGCTGCGGCCGGGTTGAAGTACGCGAGGATAAACTCGCAATCCATCGTCATTGATGCGGAAAGTGTGCAAACCGTCGAGGTGCGCTTGGCCGCGCATTTTCACGATGCGGATTTTGCGCACGACATAATTGTCATGCAGGCTCTGGGATAGGCTGATGAGGCCGTCCGCGACGGTAAAAATCGGGCTGGCGTCCGATTCCGCATTCGGATACTCGCCGATCAGGAAAGTCGTGGCTTCCCAGGTGGCAAGCTGGATTCCCAGTGTCTGGACGAACTGCTGGATATCCGCAATACCCTCGTTGCCCGACTTGGCGGTATGCACCACCGATTTGAACGAATCCACGAAGATGAGGCTGGGCTGGAAGTCCGCCACTTCATTGAGAATGCGTGACAGCACGCCGCTGAACCCGTCGTTTTTCAGATCGTCCGACAGGTTCACATAACGGATCATCGATCCGACCTTGTCGATATCGAAAAATGAATATTGCTGCTGGTAGCGCAGCATCTTGAGCGGCGGTTCGCCGATGACGGTAAAGAACAATGCCTTGCGCTGCTGCCCGACAAGCGAAAACATGATCTGGTGAGCCAGTGTCGTCTTGCAACTGCCTGGCGCGCCTGCAATGACGTTGAACGAAAACTCGGTAAGACCGCCGCCCAGAAGGGTATCCAGTCCGGGGACGCCCGTCGGCAGTTTGCCTAAAACCACCTTATCACTCATTTCCGGAAATCCTTTCCACTGATGGTATTCGACTTGTCATTCCAGGCCGAATGCAAAACGCGGGAAGTGAGCGACTCCCCGATCAGCGTTGATAACAATTCGGTAAATGTAGCCAGCAATAGCTTGCTTGTGCGAGCAGCGTCCGAAGCATCCATCTGCTCAAGCTCTCTTTTCAATTTGTCGAACAACGATCCGAGGGCTTGTGCCGGGCTGGCTGCGGTCAGGCCGGAGCATTGCGGAAGTGCAAGGTGAACGGCCCTTGCGTATAGGGATTGAAAGCCGGCTTCGCCGATCAGTGGCGTCAGATGGAAGGCAACACGTTCCCATGACCAAAGGGTGCGCGCCGCGACACCTTCAGAGTCGGTTGCGCCACCGGACCCCGACGCAAGTACCTCGACAATCATCTGTTGACGCTCTTCGTGAGTCATACGCATGGCGCTATAGGGGATTTCTCAATTGTTCGGCGCGGCGGCTTGCGACGGGAGATACGCAAGTGCGGCATCAACGCATACCGATAGGCGGGGTGCAGGCACTCTTGCGTCAACATCCGGCTAAGGGAATGCGCATTCTAGCACCCCATCCCGGCCATTTAATCTTTGATCATCTGCTTGTTGATATGAACAAAAGCACCTTGCGAGATGGGAAGTCATCCGTAATGCAGGCGAGCGAATTGTTGATTTTTCCAGCACAGGCGCTAGCCGTGACGCCGCACGCATTTTAAAAGTGGGTGCAATTTTTTTCCATGTGCACGGTCTGACCGACAACCTTCGTAACGCCAGGTGCGGGAAAGCGCCTGATGTGATAGATCAGGCAGCGGAAGCGTATAATGGCTGGCTGTTCAATCGGGAAGTAGCGGTTTCAGGCTGCTTCTGCTTATTTCTTAAACGCAACTACAGACGGTTGCGGTCGCCGCTCCAGCGACGGCCTGGCCGACCGGCAAACCAGCGTGTCCAAGCGCTACGGCCCGTCTCCGCCAATCAGTGCCGTCATCAATCGGTGAATCCTATAGATACTATGTCAGACACTTCGTTAGCACCTGCGCAAAATACCGCTTCGGCCGTTCGTTTTGAAGATTTTGGACTGTCGCCCGACATTTTGCGCGCGCTTGCCGACCAAGGCTATATTCATCCCACGCCTATCCAGGCAGAAGCCATTCCCGTCGTCCTGAAAGGGCGCGATGTCATGGGCGCTGCCCAGACCGGCACAGGCAAGACAGCGGGATTTGCGCTGCCGATCATTCAATTGCTGCTGGCCAATGCAAGTCATAGCGCATCACCCGCGCGGCATCCGGTGCGCGCGTTGATCCTGACGCCGACGCGTGAGTTGGCCGACCAGGTCGCCGACAACGTCAAGGCATATTCCCGCTACACGCCCTTGCGATCGACCGTGATTTTCGGTGGCATGGACATGGCGCCGCAGACTGCCGCATTGCGCGCCGGCGTTGAGATCGTCATTGCCACACCCGGCCGGTTGCTCGACCATGTGCAGCAAAAGACGGTGAGCCTGTCCCAGACCGAAATCCTGGTGATGGACGAGGCCGACCGCATGCTCGACATGGGCTTCCTGCCCGACTTGCAGCGCATCATCAACCTGCTGCCGAAAGAGCGGCAGAGCCTCATGTTCTCGGCGACGTTCTCTCCCGAGATCAAGAAATTGGCGTCCAGCTTCCTCAAAAGCCCGGTCACGATCGAAGTGGCGCGCAGCAATGCCACGGCCGACAACGTGACACAGGTGCTGTACAAGGTCGAGGAAGAGGCCAAGCGCGATGCGGTCGCCCACATCATCCGCCAGCGGGGGTTGAAACAGGTGATCGTGTTCTCCAACACCAAGATCGGCGCTTCCCGACTGGCCCGTCACCTGGAAAAGGAAGGCGTGAACGCGTCAGCCATCCATGGCGACAAAACCCAGGGTGAACGGATGGCGGCGCTGGAGGCATTCAAGCAGGGCACGATCGAAGTGCTGGTGGCGACCGACGTCGCGGCCCGCGGACTCGATATTGCCGAACTGCCATGCGTGATCAATTTCGACCTGCCCTACAACGCCGAAGATTATGTGCACCGCATCGGACGGACCGGGCGCGCCGGCGCATCGGGCGATGCCATCTCGCTGTACACCGACAAGGACACGCGTCTCCTGGTGGACATCGAAAAGCTGATCAAGCATACGATCTCCAAGGTCGATCTCGCCGGCTTTGTCCCGCAGCGTCCCGCCGAGCGCCGTCCGCGACGCGAGGATGCGCCGTCCAGTCCGGCACCGTCGACCTCTGGCCCAAGCAGGGGATCGCAGTATGGCCGTGGAAGCGGCGGCTACGCCGGACGCAAGGAAAAAGTCGATCCATGGTTTCTGAAGCCGTATGAACCCCAGCAAAGCACGGCGGCGGAAAACGACATCGACGGCGAACATCAGCCGGGTACGAAGCCGCAGAAACCAAAAGTCGCGGCGCTGCTGGGCGGCATTCCAAAACGCTGAGCCGACATTTACGAACCGGCTGCTAACGGGTATTGAAACGCCTTTCCCATTGGGACAGGGCGGTTTTCCAGAATGTGTCAATTGACGATGCGTCGCCTGCCTCCAGCCGCAGAAACCGGGCCGCCGCGATGAGTTCCTCCAGCGGGCGCGCTGAATTCAATGCAGTCGCCCCGGTCTGCTTGGACAGTTTTTCCCCTCGCTCGTTGACGACGACCGGGACATGCAGATACGCCGGTGTCGGCAGTTGCAGCAATCGCTGCAGGTAAATCTGCCGCGGCGTCGAATCCAGAAGATCCTCTCCGCGTACCACATGCGTCACGCCCTGGTCACCGTCGTCGACCACCACCGCAAGCTGGTAAGCCCAGAATCCATCCGCGCGCTTCAGCACGAAGTCGCCCACCTCCGACGCCAGATCCTGGCAAACCTCTCCCATCCAGCGGTCCCTGAAGCAGATGCGTCCGCCCGTATCGCCGGGAACGCGCAAACGGTAGGTACGCGCCACCTTGCCCGGCGCGAGTCCGTTGCGGCATGTGCCCGGATAGATGGCCGCGCCATCGGCGGCAAGGCTGGTGAGCGAGTCGGCAATTTCCCGCCTCGTGCAGCCGCATGGATAGGTGTGATCTTGCAGGCGTTCAAGCGCGTGCTGATAGAGTTCCTTGCGGGTGCTCTGCCAGACCACGTCGCCATCCGGTTGCATGCCCAAGGCGGCAAGCGTTTGCAGGATCGACTCCGCCGCCCCCGGCACGGTGCGCGCTTCGTCGATATCCTCAATGCGCACCAGCCATGTACCCTTGTGCGCTTTCGCGTCCAGGTAGCTTGCCATCGCCGCCACCAGTGAGCCGAAGTGCAGCGGGCCAGTGGGCGAGGGGGCGAAGCGGCCGATGTAGCGGTTGTCGGGCGTACCAGGATTGGGCAACGCGTTCAGGATCGAATTCATGTGGAAACGGGGAATACGGCGGTGTGCGGAAAATTATGCCCTTAATTTTTGCGTAACAGTCCCAATATTAAATTTGTTATTTACAGTCACCCAAAGGGAAAGGAACTGATCATGATCGAACTGCGCAGGAGTGAGGATCGGGGCCACGCCAATCATGGATGGCTCGATTCACATTTCAGTTTCTCGTTCGCGGATTATTACGATCCGGAGAACATGGGATTCGGACCGTTGCGCGTCATTAATGATGATCGGATTGCCGGCGGCACAGGATTTGGCATGCACGGGCACAGGGACATGGAAATCATCAGCTATGTGCTCGAAGGCGAACTCGCGCACAAGGACAGCATGGGCAATGGCAGTGTCATCCGCCCGGGTGACGTGCAGCGCATGAGCGCCGGCACCGGCGTGCGGCATTCCGAGTTCAATCATGCGCAGGATCGCGAAACCCACCTGCTGCAGATCTGGATCGAGCCGAACCGGCGCGGCATTCCGCCCGGGTACGAGGAAAAGCATTTCGACGAGGCGGAAAAGCGCGGACGGCTGCGCCTGATCGCCAGCCCTGACGGGCGCGACGGCTCGGTCACCATCAACCAGAATGCGACGGTACATGTCGGCTTGTTCGATGGTGACGAGCATGCCGACTTGCCGATTGAACCCGGTCGGAAGGCCTATGTACACGTCGCGCGCGGCGCCGTAACGGTCAACGGAACGGAACTCAAGGCCGGCGATGCGCTGAAGGCCGTGGACGAGGCGCAGATCCGGATCGCCGATGGAAAACAGGCGGAAGTACTGGTATTTGACCTGGTTTGACGTCTGCGCAAGGGCAGCCCGGGAGCACAAGCGGTTCGCATGTCGATGCCGCTTGTGCCCTTGTTGATTGATGCTTGTCTATCAGGAGGGCGTCAACAGGGCAGGTTGACCTGGCGGTGCAGTCGCCGTTTCGGACACGAACAGCCTGGCATACCACTGCTGCTGCTCGACCGAGGCCAGCAACTGGCGGGTGCTTTCATCCCAGCCGATCCAGCGGATTCCGTCCGATGCCGGAGCGCGACCTTCGGCATAGAGGGCGAGCCAGTTCCAGATCGCGTCCGCGAGCGCTTTTCCCGACGCGCCATTGAAATAAAACGCATGCTCGCCCGCGACTTCGCGGAAAACAGGAAGGTCCCGGGTGATGATTGGCAACCGATGCTGGGCCGCCTCCACCAGTGGCAGGCCGAAGCCTTCGCCTTCCGACGCCAGCAGAAGTGCGGTGGAAGATGCATATAATTCCTGCAACACCCTGTCATCCGCGCTTTCAAACCAGAATAATCGTTTACCAAGTTCCGGATGAGAACGCAGGCGAGAGACGAATTCCTCCATCAGCCATGCAGGCCTGCCGACGATGACCAAGTCAACATCCAGTCCTTGTT
>NZ_DAIUCO010000130.1:0-14039 GCF_036846085.1 Noviherbaspirillum sp.
TCCGGTGACAGGCCACCGAGGGAATCAGCGCCGACAGAGTCGGCCAACCCAAGCAAGGTCAGGCGCCGCATTGGGGCGCCGGGGCCGGACTCGGCAAAACTTGTGTAAACCAATCTGTTGCGCAGCACCGCATACACGGCTTCCGCGACGGCGTTGCGCTCGCGCGAGCCCAACTTCGGATGATCACGAAAATAGCGTGACAGCGTGACGTCTGCCGGGCCGGTGAACCGGATGACTTCGCGCAGCACCTCTTCGGCATGGGTAACGACTACAGGTGACAATCTCATTGGCATCCTTCGTGGATTAGGTGCTGCTCAATGTTATCCCGCGTATGGACCAAACCATTTTCAAGCAGTAGTTGCTCCTCGACGAACCAGCGCACTGCGCGTGGGTAGATGAGATGTTCCTGCGTGAGCACCCGTTCGGAAAGCGATTTCTCCGTATCACCGGGCAATACCGGCACGACGGCTTGCGCAACGATAGGGCCGTGATCAAGGTCGGCAGTAACGAAGTGCACGGTGGCACCATGGACCTTGACGCCTGCTTCAAGCGCTTGGCGATGCGTGTGCAATCCGGGAAAACTTGGCAGCAGCGATGGGTGAATATTCAGTATGCGACCGGCGTAATGTTGAACGAACGACGGGGTAAGGATGCGCATGAAGCCTGCCAGCACGACCAGATCGGGTGCATGACGGTCGATTTCGGCTGCCAGCGCCGCATCAAACTCGTCGCGAGATGCGTATGCGGTATTCAATACCGTTGAAACCGGAACACCATGCGCACGGGCGAAGCCCAAGCCCTGCGCATCACTCCGGTTGCTGATGACTGCTGCGATCCGCGCCGGCCAGCTTTCTGCTTGCAGGGAGCGGAAAATTGCTTCCATATTGCTGCCGCGACCGGAAATAAGTATCACGATGTTTTTCATGGCGCGCATTGTACCGTACCGCCATATGAAAAAAGCCGACCCTATCGTCGGCTTTTCGAGGAAAACGGCGCGTTTGCGTATTATTGGAAAGAATAGAAAACCCGGAACGCGACCTTCTTGTCCGCCCAAAACTCCGCTGCATCACGAAACACGTCGAGCAGGGTTTCGCGTGCCTCCTTGTCGAACTTTGCGGTATTTGGCAATTGTTCAAGTACAACGAGAAATCCTGGCTGCGGGCCGGATTTGTGAGCGAGGTTGGTTAGGCAATCGCGAAGCAGGTCAAAATTCTTGCCGAAATGCTTCGGAAAATGAAAAGCTTCGGCAATACAGGCAAGAACCTGCTGCTTGGTAGCGGCATCGGCGCAATAAGCGTACAGGAAATGCTGCCCGAGACGGGCCGCCTCGTCCTGCAGGTCGGCCACGCGGAAAGCACGGATGGACTGCACCACGTTCGGCGGCACAGTTTTGAACAAGTCCATGTCATCCTCGGCAGGTGCAAACAACTTCGCAGGTTCTCTTTGCAATGACTCGATTCGCATTTGATTACTCTTTGATGCGCTTGGAAGGCGCAAAGTGGTCATCGGTGTAATACTGGTGTCCGGACGATGCCGGTTCTCCGCCGGAAGCGGTCCATCGGTTGCCGCTGCTGCGGCGCTCAAAGATGTTGGCCGTGGATTCGTGATAATACCCGTGCTTTCATTCAGGAAAAAGCCTTACCTATTTGCAAAAGTCGATATTTTCTTCGATGGCCTCAAAAGACAACAGGTATATGACGCCAACATTGTGAAATCACTTGTTGAGGTCGTCACTTGCTATTACGGAATACGTCCCATAAAAACAAATCGTCGCGAGTATTCGATTTGCTCCTAATTTACGGATGCGGGAAAAATCTATCTTTTCAATGGCTTAACACGCATTGTGTCGGTTTTTCCAAGCGCTTGCAAACTTTGTAAGCAATTTTCTGTTAAATCGTAGGGTAACGTTTTGCATGGCTCGAAGCAACCGGAATTGCGATATTGATAACAAAATTTGTATTTTTCCGGTTCAGTTCTCATAGAAATAGTTTGGAAACATTTTGTTGCACTATTTACGGGAGATGGAAAATTTGCGGGTGGCCTAAATTGCTTGTTCTAACGTTAAATGGAGCAGGTAAGCAAAGGAGAACTGCCTTGAAACACTTTACGATTTCCACCCTATTAAAAACATGTACAGGCGCGGCATTGATGATTGCCGCGCCGTTCGCACTTGCCGGCGGTCCGCAAGTCAGCTGGTCGGTCAGTGTCGGTTCTGGATATCCAGCCGCCACAGTCTACAGCCCGCCTCCTGTCGTGTACGTACAACCTCAACCGGTGTATGTACAACCGCGACCCGTGTATGTGAGGCCCCGGCCCGTGTACGTGACGCCGCAACCGGTCTACGTCACGCCTGCTCCGGTCGTCCAGTATCATTCGCCGCACTACGGCCACGGACATGGCCGAAAGCATAAACACCGGGACCACCACTGGAAACACGATCGCCATCATTACGGCTACTGAGCCATTTCGGCCTGCATCCGCACTCCCGGCGGATGCAGGCCTTTCAGTTCATCGCTGTGCTTCTGCATGCAACGGCTGTCCGGTTTCCGGATGGCCGTTCTTACTTGGTCACGATGGCTTCTTCGCGCGGTTGAACCGGACTATTGACGTTTCCGAAGAATGCCAGCACATCATCCCGGCGGCCAAGCGCGTCTCGACGTCCAAGACGGATCAGGTCGCGCGTATAGCTCGCTTCAAACAGCAGGTAGGACGCCAGCGCCGCGCCGCGCACCTCGGTGGCACCAATTCCCCCCAGAAGCATCCTGATCGGACGCGGCAGACTGCCGATATGGCGGCTGGCCATTTCATCCAGTCGCTCCGACGGTGCGATGATGAGCATCTCGACCGGTCTTAACGGTGTCCTTGCGCGTTGCTCTTCGGTCAACACGGAAAGCGTCGCGTTCACCCGATTCATGCGCTCGATGTCGACAGCAAGGCTATCGAGAAAAATGCTTGACAAGGCATGGCCCGCGATCTGGGCAAGACTTGGATATTGCACCAATCCGCCATTACCTGCCTCCGGCTCCGACAAGCGTCCTGCGCCGATCACCAGCACCTTATCGGCACCAAGATGGATTGCCGGTGAAATCGGCGCCAACTGGCGCATCGAACCGTCGCCGAAGTATTCGCGCCGGCCATTGCAGTAGATCGGCGTCGCCGGAAAGATCAATGGAATTGCTGCCGATGCCAGGAGGTGCTCGACGCCGATCTGGCTGCGCAAGGCAATCCGCTGCGACCTGACCCATGGCGCAATATCCGCTTCGGTCTGATAAAACGTGATGTGCTGTCCCGCGGTATAGGAAGATGCCGTTACCGCGAGCGCGTGCAAGTGACCGTCGATCAATGCCGCGTCCAGCCGCGGCAGATTCAACATCCTGTTAAGCAAAGTGACGAGCGGCGTATTGTCGAGCAGCGAATTCGGCGGATTTGCATGCCATTTGCGCATCAGCCATCCGAAGGAAAGCAGCGTCAGCCATTTTGCTCCGGACCGAAGTACCCCAAGGGAATCGGCGCGGTACACCTGCTCCACCTTGAAATGCTCCCAGACGCCGAGCAGGAGTTGTAACCCATCCTCGAAATTGTCGGCATGACAGGCCAGCGCGGTAGCATTCAGCGCGCCCGCCGATGTACCGCAAATGATGTCGTATGGATTACGGGTGGCTGGCCATCCGGCCTCGCGCAGGATGGACGAGACGCCCTGCAATACACCGATCTGGTAGGCGGCCCGCGCGCCGCCGCCGGTCAGCACCAGGCCGGTCTTTTTCTTGCTGGTCATCGCTGTGCTTTCCCGGTCCATAGGCGCGAGAGTTGTCGGTTGAATGCGCTAAAGGTGTCGGGCCGCACAAATGTCGAACAACGCGGCCTGTCTTCGCATAGTAAAGCGGCGCTTCGCGGAAGTTAAGCGTCATCGTTGCGCCGCGCCGTTTGAACAACACTTCACCGGCATGGAATGAGTGGCGTCAATCGCCTTTCACGATCCCCTCTCGACGCGGGTCTGCACCGCCGAACCACAACTCCTCACCATGGATAGTGAGCCGCATGATTCCCTGCAGGCCGGATGTCTGTTCCATTACCCGCACGTTGTGGCCCATGGATTTCAACTGCTCGACCAATGCATCGCTCGCCCTGCCCTGCTCCAGTTCAGTCGGGCCGTTGCGGCTGCCGAAGTTCGGCAGACTGATAGCCTGCTGTACGTTCAACCCCCAATCCATCGTGCCGACAAGGACTTTGCCGACGTAATTAATGATTGCCGATCCACCCGGCGAACCTGTCGACAAAACAAGCTTGCGGGTGCCCTTGTCGAACACCAGCGTAGGCGCCATCGAGCTGCGGGGCCGCTTGCCCGGCTGCACGCGGTTGGCGATCGGCCCGTTTGCATCGGCAGCATCGAACGAAAAATCGGTCAGTTGATTGTTCAGCAAGAATCCTCGCACCATTTGACGCGATCCGAATGCGTCTTCGATGGTCGTGGTCATGGACAGCGCGTTGCCTGCAGCGTCAACGATCGATATGTGGGATGTCGACGGCAGCTCGGGCGAGTTGTCCAGGCCCCAGGCGACATTGACGCCGGGAGGAATGCCATATTTCGCTTGCCCCATCGATTTGTCGGTGATGAGGCCGGCGCGTTCGGCAAGATAGCGTTTGTCCAGCAGCGGCTTGGCGCTACTGCCGGGCAGCGGCACGAAATCGGTGTCGGCGACATAGCGGCCGCGGTCGGCGTATGCCAGGCGGCCGACTTCGGAGAAAAGATGAATTGCTTCCGCGGTCGGCATGCCGTCGCGAGGCGCCATCGCGCGGATGTCCTTGAGCTCCAGCATGCCGAGCATCTGTGCCAGCGCGATTCCGCCGGAGGATGGCGGCGGCATGCCGCATACTGTCCACGATTTGTAGTCGGTGCAGATCGGATCGCGCACCTTTGCCTGGTAAGCGGCCATGTCGGCCGCCGTGAGGCCGCCCGGATTGGTCGGATGGGTCTTTACTTTCGCTTCGATGTCACGGGCGATCGGGCCACGGTAGAAAGCATCCGCACCCTGAGCGGCAATATCCCGGAACACCTTTGCCAGCTCGGGATTCTTAAGGACATGGCCGACGGGCCATGGATTGCCGCCACGGTCATAGAAATAAGCCAGGGCAACCGGGTCTTTTCGCAAATGCTGTTCAGTCTTCAGCAAGCCGGCCAAACGCGGGCTGACCGCGAATCCGTCTTCGGCAAGCTTGATCGCGGGCGCAAATAGGGACGCCCAGGGCAGTTTGCCGTACTCCTTGTGCGCAAGTTCCAGCATGCGCAGCACACCGGGCACGCCGACCGAACGCCCGCCGACCACACCCTCGATGAACGGCATGGCCTTTCCGTCGGAAGTCTGAAACAGCTTCTCCGTCGCGCTGGCGGGAGCCGTTTCCCTGCCGTCGAAGGCTTTCACCGCCGTTCCATCAAAGTGCATCAGGAATGCGCCGCCACCGATGCCGGACGACTGTGGTTCAACCAGGGTCAGCACCATCTGCGTCGCAATCGCAGCATCGACCGCCGATCCGCCCGCCTTGAGTACCTGATAACCGGCCTCCGTCGCGAGGGGATTTGCCGCCGCCACCATGTATTTCCTGGCGGTCCACCCAAATTTTTCGCTATAGCCGGTGGCGGCTTCCGGCGCATTCATGCCGGTTTGCGGTGCAGTTTGCGGCGTCTGACTGGTTGCGCATGCAGTGAGCAGGACGGATGCGAAGGCGATGGAAATATTTTTTATCATGAATTTTCCTGTAAACCGCAGGCAAAGGCTGCTGTCGCCTTCGATGTGGAACGAAGAAGGGTCCCGTCGCACCATGTGCAACGAGACCCCGCCATTACTTCGGCTGCATGCGGATTGCGCCATCGAGACGGATCGTTTCGCCGTTCAGCATGACATTCTCGATGATGGTCTTGGCGAGGTACGCATATTCGGACGGCTTGCCGAGCCGGGGCGGGAACGGCACCATCCTTCCAAGCGCATCCTGCACCTCTTGCGGCATGCCGAGCAGCATCGGAGTCTCAAAAATGCCGGGAGCGATTGTCATGACGCGAATTCCGCTACGGGAAAGATCGCGCGCCATCGGCAGCGTCAGGCCGACCACCGCCGCCTTGGAGGCCGCATAGGCGGCCTGGCCGATCTGGCCGTCGTAGGCGGCAACCGATGCCGTGTTAATGATCACTCCGCGCTCGCCCTGATCGGTGGCGTCGGCTTTTCCCATTGCATCGGCCGCCAACCGGGCCATGTTGAAGGTGCCGACCAGGTTGATGTTGACGGCGCGCTGGAAGACGTCGAGCGGATGCGGGCCGTCCTTGCCGACCGTCTTGACCGCCGGCGCGACGCCGGCGCAATTGACCAGGCCGCGCAACGTTCCCATACCGACCGCCGCGCTCACCACCGATGCCGCATCCGGCTCGGACGTCACGTCGCATTTGACGAAGCGACCGTTCAACTCGATGGCCAGTTTTTCACCGGCGTCGACCTGCACGTCCGCAAGCACCACCTTGCCGCCATTCTCGACGATCATGCGCGCCGTTGCGGCTCCCAGGCCGGAAGCGCCGCCGGTGATGATGAATACATTGTTTGCGATCTGCATCGTTTCCTCTTTTAAAAATGATGGGAATGACATTCACGATTAACGTTTACGTTAACGTCATTAACAGATTGTAGCGAAAACCGTCGCTAAAAAGAAAAGGCAGCCTGGGCTGCCTTTGATCCGGCTTGAGGAAAATTAAGGTTTTGCAGGTGCCGGCGCGACAACCGGGGGTGCCGCCGCCGGCGCGGTGACTGCTGGTGGAGTGGCATGGGAACCGCCCCCGCCCGCCTGCATGCCGACGGCGGGCAGCAGCGGAACCAGCAGCAGGGCCACGATGTTGATGATCTTGATCAGCGGGTTCACCGCCGGGCCGGCCGTATCCTTGTACGGATCGCCGACGGTATCGCCGGTGACCGCTGCCTTGTGTGCCTCGGATCCCTTGCCGCCGTGGTGTCCGTCTTCAATGTATTTCTTGGCGTTGTCCCAGGCGCCGCCGCCGGTCGTCATCGATATCGCGACAAACAGACCGGTGATGATCGTTCCCATCAGCAGGCCGCCGAGTGCGGCCGGTCCCAGCAGCATGCCGACCAGAATAGGCACGATTACCGGCAACAGCGAGGGGATGATCATTTCCTTGATCGCCGATGCGGTCAGCATGTCGACCGCCTTATCGTATTCCGGCTTGGCCGTGCCTTCCATGATGCCCTTGATGTCGCGGAACTGGCGGCGCACTTCCACCACCACCGCGCCGGCGGCGCGTCCGACCGCTTCCATCGCCATGGCGCCGAACAGGTAGGGAATCAATCCACCGATGAACAGGCCCACAATCACCATCGGATTCGACAAGTCGAAGGACGTACTTTTATTGACCGAATCCAGCGCATGCGTGTAGTCGGCAAACAGCACCAGCGCCGCCAGGCCGGCGGAACCGATGGCATATCCCTTGGTGACCGCCTTGGTCGTGTTGCCGACGGCATCAAGGGGATCGGTGATGGCCCGCACCGAAGCCGGCAGGTCAGACATTTCGGCGATACCACCGGCGTTGTCGGTGATCGGCCCATACGCGTCGAGCGCAACGATGATTCCCGCCATCGACAGCATGGCGGTCGCCGCGATCGCGATGCCGTACAGGCCACCGAGCCAGTAAGCGATCAGGATGGCGGCACAGACAGCGAGAACCGGATAGGCGGTGGATTTCATCGATACGCCGAGGCCCGCGATGATGTTGGTGCCATGTCCCGTCGTCGATGCTTCGGCGATGTGGCGCACCGGTTTGAAATCGGTGCCGGTGTAGTACTCGGTGATATAGACGATGATGCCGGTCAGCGCGATACCGACCACGGTCGAACCCATCATGCTCATGCGCATGGCCTGGTCCGGCCAGACCTGCCAGGTGACGACGGCAAAGCCGATCAGCGAAAGGCCGGCCGCCCACCACAATCCCGTGTACAACGCCGACATGATTTTCTTGCCGGGTTTGGCTTTCACCATCGAACAGCCGACGATGGATGCGAGGATGGACACCGCGCCGAGCAGCAACGGGTACATGACCGCCTCGGTTTCCGAACCGGTGATCATCAAGGCGCCGAGCAGCATCGTGGCGATCAGGGTAACGACATAGGTTTCGAACAGATCGGCGGCCATGCCGGCGCAGTCGCCGACGTTGTCGCCGACGTTGTCGGCAATTACCGCCGGGTTGCGCGGGTCGTCTTCGGGAATGCCGGCCTCGACCTTGCCGACGAGATCGGCGCCGACATCGGCGCCCTTGGTGAAGATGCCGCCCCCGAGGCGGGCAAAGATGGAAATCAGCGATGCGCCGAATGCGAGGCCGATCAGCGGCTTGATGACATCATGCGCGGTCGTCGCCGTACCGCTTCCCATCGCGGTCAGCATCCAGTAAAACAAGGTCACGCCGAGCAGACCGAGGCCGACCACCAGCATGCCGGTGATCGCCCCACCCTTGAAGGCGATATTGAGTGCGTCGTTCATGCCCCTGGTGGCGGCCTGCGCTGTACGGACGTTTGCGCGTACCGACACGTTCATGCCGATGAATCCGCAGGCGCCGGACAGCACGGCGCCGATCAGGAATCCGAAAGCGGTGGAAAGGCCGAGTCCGGGGACAATGGCCATGAGGATGAAAAGCACGACGCCGACGAGGGCGATGGTGCGGTACTGGCGGGCGAGATACGCGGACGCCCCCTGCTGGATGGCCGCAGCAATTTCCTGCATGCGTGGATTACCGGGATCTTGTTTGAGAATCCAACTTCTGGACATCAACCCGTAGATAACGGCAATCACGCCGCAAGCCACGGTAAACCATAGTGCTGCTGCCATATCGACTCCTCCTTGTTGTTCACTACAAAGTTAAAACAATGACGACATTCCGGAGGACGGCGGCGGCAAACGGCCAGTGTGGGCCGGCATTTTCTGTCGTCGTCCTGCGAGTGCTGCGTACTGCAAAACTTATCGCTACGTGTTTGTCCGTGACAGACGTAACGGGAACCAAATGATGAAATCAATACTTCACGCACTACAAACAAAAAACGGACCCAAGGTCCGCTTTTTGTTTAGCCTGCCAGTGCGGCAAATGCGTTGTCGCGAATCGTCTCTACCGGACCGACCCCCGAAATCTTGCGGTATTTCGGTGCGCCAGGCGTACCGGCCAATGACCATTTGTTGTAATAATCGACCAGCACTTCAGTCT
Organism: Noviherbaspirillum sp.; assembly: GCF_036846085.1. NCBI lineage: Bacteria > Pseudomonadati > Pseudomonadota > Betaproteobacteria > Burkholderiales > Oxalobacteraceae > Noviherbaspirillum > Noviherbaspirillum sp. Next base: position 9,242 of record NZ_DAIUCO010000130.1, read on the forward strand.
GCTCGTGGTAGACGGCGAGACGCTTCTTGACCGTCTCTTCCTTATCGTCGTCGCGCTGGATGAGGTCTTCGCCAGTGACGTCGTCCTTGCCGGGCACTTTCGGCGGATTGAATTTCTCATGGTAGGTCCGGCCCGACGGCTGGTGCACACGGCGGCCGCTCATGCGCTCGATGATGGCGGCGTCCGGAACGTCGATTTCCAGCACGTAGTCGATGGCGACGCCAGCTTCTTTCATCGCGTCGGCCTGCGGAATGGTGCGCGGGAAGCCGTCGAACAAATACCCTTTCGCGCAATCCGGCTGCTTCAGGCGGTCTTTCACCAGGCCGATGATGATGTCATCGGAAACCAGCCCGCCTGCATCCATCACTTTTTTGGCTTCCACGCCAAGCGGTGTGCCGGCCTTGACTGCGGCGCGCAGCATGTCGCCGGTCGAGATTTGCGGGATATTGAATTTTTCCTTGATGAAATTAGCTTGCGTGCCCTTGCCGGCACCAGGCGCTCCTAACAGGATGAGGCGCATGAGATTTCCTAAACGAGTTTTAAATTCTTTGCGATGGCTGACGAAGACCGCCGTGCGGAATGGCGTTTTACCATATTAACTTTGCACGAAACTTACCACAGAATTTCATCAAACCGCCGATCGGTATTTGATTTTTACCCAGTCATCCGGCGAAACTGCGCCGCACCCTGATCAAATCCTCAGGTGTGTCCACGCCGCCCGCCGGGGCACCTGGCGTCAGGTGAACGGCGATCGGATAACCGTGCCACAACACCCGTAACTGTTCCAGCGCCTCGATCTGCTCGAGCGGAGAGGCATCCAGCGTTGGGTAGGTTTGCAGGAATGCGTTGCTATAAGCGTACAAACCGATGTGGCGCAACGGCCGGTAGCCGGCTGGCACCGTCTCGCGGGACGCGGCGAAGCCATCACGATGCCATGGCACGGTGGCGCGCGAGAAGTACAGTGCCCTGCCGGCTTTATCGAGCACGACTTTCACCACATTTGGATTGAACATGTCGGCGATATCGTCGATCGGGTGGGCGGCCGTCGCCATCGGTACGCCGCCGCCGATCAGCGCTGCGGTCGCGGCAATCAGGCCGGGGTCGATCAGCGGTTCGTCGCCCTGCACGTTGACCACCACATCCTCCGCAGTCAGTCCCAGCTGGGCAGCGACTTCCGCGATGCGGTCAGTACCGGACGGATGATCGGTTCGCGTCATACCGGCCGACACGCCGTGCCTGGCGCAGGCCTGCAGGATGTCCTCGTGGTCGGTCGCGACGATCACGCGCGAAGCGCCGGACTTGGCGGCCTGCTCGGCCACCCGCACCACCATCGGCTTGCCGCCGATGTCCGCGAGCGGCTTGTTGGGGAGACGGGTGGATGCCAGTCGGGCTGGAATAATGACGATAAATGACATTTGAGAGCAATAACCCGATCAGCCCGGGACGGGCGACGGGCCCGAGGTGTCGTTCAGATCGCGCGCCTCGTCGGCCCACATGATGGGAATATCGTCGCGAATCGGATAAGCCAGCTTGTCTGCACGGCAAATCAGTTCCTTTGCGCCCTTGTCGTACTGAAGCGGCCCCTTGCAAAGCGGGCAAACCAGGATATCAAGCAGTCGGGCATCCACGACATTTCTCCACAATATGTTCGGCCAGCGCGGCGTCGATGCGCGCTGTGACAGGCACGACCCATAAGCGGGGGTCGTTCTTGAGTTCGTTATTTTGCTGACATTTTACTGCATCCTTCTCTGTGATCAGGATGACATCAGCGCCGAGGCCGGAAAATGGATTGCCGGCGAAATCATGGTGGTCGGGCAACGGGAGCTCGGTGAATACCAGGCCGGCGGAACGCAACATCGCGAAGAAGCGCGCCGGATGGCCGATGCCGGCAGCCGCGACGATTTTCACCGGCCTGCCCGCCAATGCGCTCAAGGCGGTCCGTTGTGCGCGGTCGGCCAGGCATTCGGCATGGTTGCCTTCGAGGGTCATCCGCACGGCACCTGGCGGCAGAGGGGCAGGCGCGGCGGCATTGACGACGGTAAAGTCCCTTGGCCGCGACGCCGGCTCACGCAGCGGTCCGGCCGGCAGCAGCCAGCCATTTCCGTCGCCGCGGCTGTCGCACAACACGATTTCCACGGCGCGTGCCAGACGGTAATGCTGCAGGCCGTCGTCAGCGATGATCAGATCGACTTCCGGATGCTCAAGCAGCATTGCTTGCGCCGCTGCCGCCCGGTCCCGCCCGACCATTACCGGGCATTGCGCGCGCTGTGCGATCAGGAGCGGCTCATCGCCCATCTCACCAGCCAGTGCGCCCGGCAGGACAGTCCGTGGCGCCATCTCGCTGGCACCGTACCCTCGCGAGACGACGCCAGGCGTGTACCCTGCCCTCCGCAGCGACTCGACGAGCCAGATCGTGAACGGGGTCTTGCCGGTGCCGCCGATGAAGACATTGCCGACCACCACAACCGGCACCGGCAGACGGACTCTGCGCAGCCAACCGCGGCGATACAGGGCGCGTCGTACCGCGACCAGCAGGCGAAACACGAGCGAGACTGGCCAGAGCAGGCATGCGACCGGGCCGCGCCGCATCCAGATGCGCATCAGCGCGGATTCGATTCGCGGCCGTTGGCTAGGGCTGGGCATGTGGGCGTCGGCGCGGTGCGAACTGGAGGGCGATGGCCGGCAACTCTGGCCGGCTTACCGCTTGCCGCTGGTCTGGGCGGCGAAGGTAACCTTGTCGAACCCGGCCAGGCGTGCCGCCTCCAGCACGTTGATGACCGATTGGTGGGCTGCCGTTGCGTCGGCGTTGATGATGACGACGGTATCCCTGACGGCGGTTCCCTTGCCGTTTCCGGTGTTTTTCAGTTCTTCCGCCAGTCCCATGGCGTCACGTACCGCCGTCCTGGCATTGTTGATTGCATAACGCCCCTGGGAATCAACGGCGACGTTGATTTCCATCGGTTGCTGGAGCGCTTTTTCGGCATCGGCGGTGGGAAGCGTGATTTGCAGTGCGGTGAACTTGCTGTAGGTGGTGGTGACCATCAGGAAGATGAGGATCACCAGCAGCACATCGATAAAGGGAATCAGATTGATGTCGGGGTCCTCGCGGCCCCGGCCTTTGCGGAAATCCATGTCGGCGTTCTTTCAGCGGGCTTCGTCGGGTGTTATTTGCGGTTGCCGTGCACGATGTCGACAAACTTCACCGCCTGTTGTTCCATGTCGACAATGAAGCCGTCGACCAGCGCGCGGAAATGCCGATAAAACACGAGTGCGGGCATGGCGATGGCGAGGCCGAAACCGGTGTTGTAGAGCGCGACCGAGATGCCGTGGGCGAGCTGGGCCGGATTGGTGCCGACCGCTTCCTGCGCGCCGAAGATCTCGATCATGCCGACCACCGTGCCGAACAGTCCCATCAGCGGAGCCAGCGTGGCGATGGTGCCCAGCGTGGTCAGGAAGCGCTCGAGTTCGTGCGCTGTGCCGCGCCCGGCTTCCTCGATCGATTCCTTCATTGCGTCGCGCGGTGCGTCGACATTGCGCAGTCCGGCCGCGAGGACTTTCCCCAATGGGGAATTTTGTTCGAGATTCTTGACGACTTCCGGTCCGATCTTGCCATTATGGTAAACACGGACCACTTCATCGAGCAGATTCGGCGGCAGGATGCGACGGCGGCGCAGGTACAATATCCGTTCGATAATCAGTGCAAGTCCGATCACGGAAGCAATCAGCAGTGGCCAGATGGGCCAGCCGGCAGCTTGAATTATGGCGAGCAAAACAGGTTCCTTGATTCATTTCAGTCGGATGCAGAATGTAACGTGTAGACGCAGCGTGAGCAAGCCTCCCGGCACGGAAATCCAACGAAAAATTTTTTGCGCAACGACTGTGGACAAGTATGTGAACAAGTTGTGTTGTCACGTTCCAAAGCTTGACAAATCCACTATGAAATTCACGCACGGCTCATGGCCGGCGAGCAATTACATCCTTTAAATCAAACAGTTACTGCGAGATCGTTTGAGCACAATGATTTATGACCGCAAGATGACGTATTCATGCGCCTGTGGACAGGTTTTGCCCCGGAAGGCCGCATGAAACCTGGCGATGCGCTTGAAAACAACGGTGCGGCGCCGCCTGTGCTGACTGTGTCGGAGCTGAACCAGGCAGTGGCGCGGATGCTGGAACGCAGTTTTCCGCTCGCCTGGGTGTCGGGTGAAATCTCGAATTTCACCCGTGCGGCCTCGGGACACTGGTACTTCACGCTCAAGGACAACGGGGCACAGGTACGCTCGGTGATGTTTCGCGGACGCGCGCAGTACGCCGGCTTCACGCCGCGCGAGGGCGACAAGGTCGAAGTGCGCGCACTCGTCACGCTGTATGCGCCGCGCGGGGACTACCAGCTCAACGTCGAGGCCATTCGGCGGGCGGGCGTCGGCAACCTGTACGAAGCATTCCTGCGGCTGAAAGAACAACTGAATGCCGAAGGCTTGTTCGATCCGCAACGCAAGCGGCCGTTGCCGGTGTTTGCCCGTTCGATCGGCATCGTCACCAGCCCCCAGGCGGCAGCGTTGCGCGACATCCTGGCGACCCTGCGGCGGCGTGCTCCGCATGTCCAGGTGATCCTCTATCCCACTCCGGTGCAGGGCGAAGGCGCGGCCATGAAGATCGCGCAGGCGATCGCCACGGCATCGGCACGGGAGGAATGCGATGTACTGCTGGTTTGCCGGGGCGGCGGCAGCATCGAGGATCTGTGGTCGTTCAACGAGGAAGTCGTGGCGCGCACCATTGCCGCCTGTGCGATGCCGGT
>NZ_DAIUCO010000131.1:0-14036 GCF_036846085.1 Noviherbaspirillum sp.
GATCGACGCTCCCCACCTCTGCTGGGCGATGGAGAACCTGGCGGAGGGCCGGGTGGTCAACCGCATCGTCGTCCCGGACGACGACAAGCGCTGGGCCAAGGTCGCGCTGGACCGGATGATGGCGGCATTGCCGGCACGTGTCGAGGAAATGGCAACCGAAAGCGAGGCGCGCCGGCTGGCCCAGGATGTCGCCTTGACCTTGCAGGCCGCATTGCTGGTCCAGACAGCGCCATCGGCCGTGGTCGGTGCGTTTTGCGATTCCCGCCTGGCCGGCAACTGGGGCTATGCTTTCGGCACGTTGGGTGGGGGAACCGATTTCAGTGCAATCATTTCGCGGGCCATGCCGCGACCGCAGTAGCCGGCGTCGCGCGCAATGATCGGCGGGCGGTGCGCCCGCAGGAGGAAGCGATCGCTCAGCGATCGTTGTCCTTGTGCGATCGGGTCATGATGGTGTCGACATCCGAACGGGCCTGGTATTGGCTGTTTCCTTCCTTGTACAGTGCCGCGCCCAACTCCACGAGGGTCTCGAAATTTTCTTTCGACAGCCGTCCGCGGGAATCCGCGAGAAGCTGCGCAAGCCCCAAAATGAGTTGACTCTTCGGCGGGCCCTGCTCGGGCATCAAAGCGGCCTGCTCCCTGAACAGGGTAATTACATCGTCATGTGTCACGGAAGTCCTTTTGCATAGTGAGCGGCCAGTGTACGCGGTTCGTGGTGCCGTCACCGGATTTCTGCCTGCAAAAGACGGGGATAAGGATAGCCGGTCCGATTCATCCCGTGGTTTCCGTCAGCACGGGCGCCAATTTCTTGCCCTGTTCAGGTTGGCTGACCGGCGTGGACCGCATTTCCGGTTGCCCCAGTTGCGTCAGCTGTTCATGACGAAGCTTGAGCGGAAGTGCGGCAAGGCTTCGGACTGTTTCGTAGAACTCCGGCAGCTTGGTCTGCTTTGCGAGGAGCGCCTTGAATCCCGGCACAAAATTGTGATACGTGGCGATCGACGCCAGGTGGGCATTCGTCAGTTTTTGGGCGAACCAGCCGTCGTAACCGGCATAGCCGTTCCACGCAACCCTGACATGCTGAAACTCGTCGCGTAGCGCCCGGAATATTTCCGCCTTCCTGGCGCGCTTTTCGTCATTGCTTGCCTCGCTGGCATACACTCTTTGCAGGCGCGCCTGGTACTTTTCAAGCAAGGCGAGAAAATCCTTTTTGCGGCTTTCGTTCTTGAGGTGGCGCTGGCGCATGCTTTCATCGCCATATCGTGCGATCCATCGTTCCACACCGGCTTCCTCGACCGCCATGGCGAAGGATTCATTGAATTCCGAATCGCCATGGGCGAAGAGCACCTGGTGCGCGAGTTCATGGAAGACCAGTCGCGCCAGCTGCGGCTCGGAATAATGAATGAAGGTGGACAGCACCGGGTCGCTGAACCAGCCCAGCGTCGAATACGCCGGCACGCCGGCCACATGGACGTCGTAGCCGGCCGCCTGCAGCGTGCGTGCATGGGAAAGCGCGTCGTCCTTGTCGTAATACCCGCGATAGTTGGCACAGCCCGCAACCGGGTAGCACCATTGCACCGGCTGCATTGACAACTCGGGCGTCGCGATGACGTTCCAGACCACGTACTCGCGTCCGATGTCGGCATAGTGGGTGTAGCTTTCGTTGGCTGGCAATCCCAACTCCTGCACCGCGAAATTGCGGATCTGTTGTACTTTCATCAGCTGCCGCTTCAACGCGGGATCGACATGCGGATCTTCCAGGTAGGCATTGATAGGGCGCATCGCCGCAAGCATGGCGAGCTGTCCATGTACTGCCTGACCGTAATAGGCGATATGCGAATAACCCGCCACGGCAGCGAGAAGGAAACCGCTCAGGAGAATCTGCCATGCCGGTATTTTTCTGGCAATGCGTAACAGTTCTCGTGGCGACATTTGCATAGGGGAATCCCGGCGGGTCAGAAGAAGTGATGCTTGAGTAGACCTTTCGATGGAGGAAAAGTTTGTGCAGGCATGACCGGAGGTGCGGAAACGGTTTTGCCTCAACCTCCCCGGAGCTTGTCGAACCGCTTGTTGTAGAGCATGTCGAGTCCGGTTACTGCGCCGCCGCGCACAACGACCGACCAGTTCCTGCTCAGCTCATAGGTCAATTTCAGCACGCTGCCCGTCCCGGCGAGGCTTTGTTCGAAGCCGATGAACAGATTGTCCGTGATCTCTTTTCCGAGGTTGACGACCTGCTGGCCCTGGAGCCCGAAATCGCTGGAACCGATCGAAAATTCATCCAGGCCGAAGCGGCTCGCGAGGCGTTGGCCCCCAAATTTGTTGAGCAGCCCGAATGCCGCGCCCTTGGCCGCATTCTGTGCCTGACCCGGTTCGGAATTGCCGCCGGCGCGGCCGAAGATCAGCCACGACAATTTTTCCTCTTCCGGTACATTCGGCTCCGATACCAGTTCGACGCGCGGCTGCTGCACCGTGCCTGTCACTCTCACGCCGGCTTCCACTTCCTGCTCACGCCGCATGGCAAGAATGTTGACATTCGGATTGGTCAAAGGCCCTTGAAAATTAAGTAAGCCGCGCTCGATCGCGAGCTCCGCGCCAAATGCTTCATACGTGCCATCGACAATGCGAACCGTCCCGAATGCCTGGAGCGGCTCGGCCGGTGCGCTTTTTATATTGAGTGAACCGGCAAGCCGCAGCTCCGCTCCCGAGCCTTCGAAGCGGAATTGCCTGCCCAGGTCAACCGTGATGTCGACCTGCGGCGTAAACGGGCTGGCGGCCTTGCCGCCTGTTCCGCTGTCTCCGGACGAGGTTCTGGCGGGCGATTCGTTGCCTCGAATCACGATGACGTCGTCGTCGAGTTTGGGCGCGGCCTGCTCAGGCAGGCTGAACAATGCGCGGTCGACGACGAAATTCCCCCTGACCATCAATTGATTGTTTTCATTGGCGGCTTTCGCCTGCCCGGATACCGTAAGCTGGCCAGACGGACTTGCCAGGAGCTGCAAGTTGTCGGCAATCACGGTCGCGGTGATGTCGGAACGGGATCGATCCAGGGGAATGCGTCCGGTTGCCCGCAAGGTGCCGTTGCCGCCCTGGAACTGCACTTGCTGCAGGTCGATGACGTTGTTGTCCAGGGTGATCCTCGCCACGCCGTCCCGCAGGCGCACGCCCTGGTCATACAGGGTGAGCGACAGGCTCTCGCCCAGCACGGTGCCGGACAGTTTCGGCTCCGCCAGCGTTCCGTTAGCGGTCAGGTCGATGGCGACCGTGCCGTTCAAGGCGATCTGCGGGCCTGCAAGCGACGCGATCGATTGCAGGCGGGGAATGGATGCGTTCACTCTGCCCGACAACGCTGCGTCGGGCGCGATCGTGATCCGGCCGTTCCCGGATTGCAGGGCAATTTCCCCTTTGCCGTCGAGACGGCCGATCCGCGTTGCATTTGCGCCGGCATCGAGCACCACGCGATTGCCCTGCAGGTTTGCTTTCAGGGACAACGCATTTAGTCCGAGCGACGTATTGCCGGCAGGGCCGCTTACGCCGATGTCGCCGCTGCTGCGGTCGACCTGGATGAAACCGTCCGCCCGATCCGCCAGCGTGATATTCCATCGTCCGTCGAGGACGAGATTGGTGTCCACCGGCGGCGCTTCTCCGGTGAATTGCCGGCGCAGGGCCAGCAAGTGTCCGATATTGAGTTCGTTGAAGGTCCCTTCGGATTTCACCAGCTGATTGCTGAACTGGAAGCTCTTGAGGTCGACCACCGCCCGCGCGATATCGATGCGGGTGGCGCCCAGATCGACGCGGCCGGGCGCCACGCTGACCGTCATCGGCGATCGCATCGAGACCCTCGGTATGCCGCGGTTTTCCAGGCTGCGCAGGACGCCGTCCCAGGCGAGTCCCTGCGCTGTGTCGTGCAGGTTTCCCTGGGCGGCGATGCCGACATCCAGCTTCTGGTCGCGCAGTTGCCCCTTGGCGTCAAGGTTGATGGTGTGTTTGCCGAAGGTTCCGTCGATATCGGCAGATACCGTCGCAAGGCGAATTTCGCCGCTCTGCAGGCCGCGTGCGTTCAATGTGAAATCCACCTTCGCATTGGGATCGGAGCCCGGCACGCCATCAATGTCCGCTGCGCCCGAGAGCGAAGCCAGGCGGTATTCGCCGAACGCCAGGTTCTCCGCTTCGTAGCGCGCGTCGATGAGCGGGCGGTCGATCGTGCCGGCAACTTCGCCGTTCACTCTCAGCAATCCGTTCAGGCCGAAACCAAGCCGCGCAAGGGCCGGCGCATCGATATTCACCTTCAATCGATCCGTCGGCTGGCCGAAACTGCCCTTGAGATCGGCGGTATTTCCGGCGATCGTCAGGCGCGCGTCGCTCGGCAATACACGCTTGCCGACCACATGCAGCGACCCGCCGCCGGTCATCGGCAGACCGGCATACGTGCTTTCATTGACGTTGAACTGCACACGGGCGGCAAGCTCCGGCTGCAATGCGCCTTCCGCCTTGAAATCCATGTTGATATTGGCGTCGATATCGTCAATCGCCGATTTTTTCTTCGGCGTTCCCGGCACCTGCATGGTGGCGAGGAAGCGCGCGGGATCGAAGTCGCTCAACGATCCTTGCGCCGTGTAGTCCGACGTCGCGCCCCGCGCCATGCCGCCGCTGACATCGAGTTTCGCGGGACCGGCTTTCAATTTCGCCGAGTTCAGCGTCAGGCGTTCCGGTGTCAGCTTCGCATCGGCGGTGAAGGACAGGTCGGGATCGGTCAGGGTCAGGTTGACAATCTGAGTATCGCCGTCAAGCTGGACCGACAATGGGCCCTTCAGCTTCGTCGGCCGCACGGCGGTATGCAGCGCATGCAGGTCGAGCCCGCTGGCATCCAGCTTGAACTCGCCCTTGCCGCCGCTGCGCAATTCCCCGCCGCCTTCCAGGATTGCTTTCCCTGGCAGTTCTATCCTGGCCTCGGCGAGCCGTTGCGTTTGCGCGTCGAGCGTGACGACGGCATGAACCGATTCCAGCGGCAGCAGACCCTTGTCGATCGGGCCGGACTGTGCATTCGTCACTGTTACCGGCCCGCTGACGATCAGCTTCGTCATGTCAGCGGTCGTATTGATGGGGGCAAGTTGCGCCCGCATTTGCAGCAGTGCTTTCGGCCACGCGGGATTGATGGCGCTTGGATCGAACCGGTCGGCACGGATATCGGCGCTACGGAAGGGCACGTCGGCGAACGGCGTCGCCTCGATCCGCGCCTGCGCATTGAATTCCTTCGCCGCCGCCTTGACCTGCACGCCCAGCGCTTCCAGCGAGCCTGACAGGCCGGCGTCTGCACTGAATTGCTGCTCCTGGAATTCGCCGTCGATACGCGCCGATCCATCGAGGTTGAAAGGCCGGTTGCCGTTCAGCTTGAGCGCAGCCGCCACCGTCCCGAAAGGCGTCACCGCTTTCCTGAGTTGTACGGCATGGTTGACCCGGTCGGAAGATGCCTGCAGGCGGATGTCGCTGTACGTTGCCGGCTCGCCTTCGCTTCGCACGATCACCTTGTCGATCGTGGCGCTCTGGAGGTCGAGCGCGAGCGGCAGCTTGATTTCCTGCGGCATCGTCGTAGGCTCCTCCGGCGACGGCAGCAGCGTCACATCAGCGGTGCCGACGTGCAGAGAGGGGATCGTCAGCTTGAGCGGTGATCTCGACACATTCCATTTGCCTTCAAGGCGGTCGACCTTGATCCGCTTTGTCGAATCCGCGTATTCGACATTGCGCAGCGTAAGGCCATCGCTGAGCGTGCCGCCGACAAGTTCGCCGGTCAATTCGCCCGGCAGAAACCGCGACGCGTTCTGCCAAAGGACGCGGGCTCCCCACTCCGTCTGCACCACCGTCAGCACAAGACCTCCGACCAGCAGGACCAGAAGCGCGATCGCTGCGGCGCTCCACATCAGCGCCCGGCGGGCCCCGTGTCGAGCCTGTTTCGGTTGGGGGGAAGGCGTGTTATCCATTGCAGGATCCGGATTCAAAATGCCACGCCGAGCGACAGGTGAGGGCGGATGCTGCCCGCCTGGATTCCATAGGCCAGGTCGACGTTCACCCGTCCGACCGGGCTGCGCCAGCGAGCGCCGACGCCAATCGCCTGGAAGAACTGCTTGTCGTTCCACCGGTCCGTGGCCGTTCCGACATCATAAAAGACCGCGCCGCCCCAGCTTTCGGTCAGCCAGTGCAGGTATTCCACGCCGCCGGTAGCGATGTAACGGGTGGGGTACACGATGCCGTTGCGTTCATTGCCGATACTCTGGAACGGATACCCGCGTACCGATTCGGTACCGCCGGCGCGAAAGAGCAGCGACGCGGGGACGGCGGCGTTGCCGCCCTCGGTGATCACCGCGCCCAATTCACCACGCAAAATGACCACGTCGCGTTCGCCGATCGGCAGAAATTCGCGAATCCGACTGGAGACACGGAAGAACGTCTGGTCGGTCAGCAGCCCTTTCAGCGCAACTCCCGCTTCCACCGACAATACGCGGCCGTTGCGCGGAAAACGGGCATCGTCGACATCTCGCCATGTCTTCGCGATACCCGCGACAAGCGCCTGGTGAACCCCGGGCTGGACCAGCACATCCTCCGGCAGCGCCGCGCCGTTGATCTGGGTTAGCTCGTCGCGGTAGTACTGGATGGAATAGGCTGTGTCGACTTTGTCGGTGCTCTGCGCGCGTCGAACCCCGAGCCGGCGGGTTCTCAGGTCCACTCCCTCCAACGTCGTTCGTTCCACCGAGCCGTTGGCACCGTTGACCCACGCACCCCGGCTCGGCGGCATGGAGAGCGACAGCGAGCCAAGCTGGCGGCGCTGTTCCACCCGCGTCTGTGCGTCCAGAACCCAGGCGCGGCCGAACAGATTGTAGTGGGAATAGAGGCCCTCGACGCGCGCTCCTGTATCGGTGGTGTAACCGACGCCGCCACGCAGGCGCTGCGCCGGGAACTCGGTAACGCGCACATTCACCGGTGTGAGATTGGCATTGGCCGGGTTCGTGTCGATATTGATGACGGCGTTGCTGAAATAGGGTGTTCTTAAAAGCTGGCGCTGGAATTCCAGCAGGCGCTCGGAGGTATATTCTTCGCCGACATTCAGCGGGTTCACGTTGCGGATGATGCTTTCCGGGTAGCGGCGTGTCCCGCTGATCTTGACCTCACCCAGTGTGAACGCCGGGCCGCTGTCGTAGGTTGCGAAAAGTTCCGCCGCATTCTTGTCGGCCAGGATTCGGGCCTGGGAGTCTGCGAGCCGCGCGGCTGCGAAACGCCGCCGCTGAAGAACGCGCAGGCCGGATTGTTTGGCATCGCTCCATTCCTCCTGCGTGAATGGCTCGCCGATATTCAGCGGCCATGCCATTTTTGCTTCCGCCGCCTGATCGGGGGCTACCTGAACCGCTGCCCCCGTGACATCGACCGAAACCTGGGACACCATGGTTCGGGGGCCGGCGTCGACGTTCAGACTGATGACTTTTTGACCGGACACGGTATCGACCCTGACGTCGGTTTTCGGGGAGAAGTAGCCCTGCGTGGAGGCCAGCTTCGTAACCTGTTTGGCAACGGTGGCGACCATGAAGTTCAGTTGCTCGTCGGAGAGATCGTCGCGTTCTCGGTATCGGAACAGGTCCAGGTTTTGCGTCAGCAATTTTTCCAGCTCATCCGGCGCTGTCAATTCGACCCGGTAGAAGGGATCGGCGGCAATCAGCAACGCGCAGCTCAATAAACCGGCGATCAATATCGATAACCTGCACACGTGGCGGACCAGGATGCCAGACGACCTCAAGCTGAACGAATTGCTTTCGAGCAAATTGCCTCTCCAAAATCGCTACTTCATTTTCAATGGGATAAAACCACGGATGCCAGAACGTTCGGGCACTTTGACACTTTGACAATATGGACGGCTATGGAAGTTCTGCAAGTGCGAGTTGGACAAACACAGCGGAATCATGCTCACAGAAAAAGGGGCGGGTGGCAAATACGACATATGCAGTTGGCATGCATCGCGCTTGTCATCCCCGCCCAACCGCTTCGGCGCAGAGGCGGCACTTGCTTTTTCGTGGAGCAAATAGCATTCCTGTTTCCTGGACATCCACGAAGCATTTCGTCTGAATGTTCAGGACAGGCATTTGTTGGGATAACCGTCGCTTGTCATCAGCACCGGACAATTTAACATTTAGATACCTCAGTAAAATTTGCTTACAATTTGTATAAAGTACATTTGCCTCAATGCATTTCACTCCGCGCTGCAGCTTTGCGAGGCCAAGCCTTCCTGAAAGCCACGTGTCGGATGTGTGATGACCAATCGCCGGCTAATTGGCTGGTGCAATGTCGCATATTCCTTGTCCGAAATACATGAACGCTCGACCAGCCGACGGCCGTATTGGCGATATTGCAAATTACTAGCATTTACGCATCTCGATCTTGATACCGCTTAATTTTCCGTTAAGGAAACTAACCTATACTCCGCGCATCCGGCACTGCCGGCATACGCTCACCACCGCCGAGGTTCAAACCACGAAGTTTTTGCGTTCGACCGATTCTTGGGAATCAACGCCAATAAATAAGTCTCGATGCATGGTCGCCAGGTTTTCCGGCTCCTCCAAAGTGGGAGTTGTTGCCTGGGATTGTTTTTTGCAGTACGGGAGCCCGTCATGCAATCCTCGTATCCCGACATAGGTCCAGGAGAAATCATCATGCCGTTCGAACTCACGTCCTGCGTAAGTAGGGTGGCGGAGACTTTGCAAGTCTCCAGCGATTGAGCATGTCGCCCGGCACCGCGGGTGCAACGATGCCCGTAACGAATGTCATTTGTGTGGGATCACAGTCGTCTGGTCCTGCCCGCTCATGCATGGGGCATCGATCCGTTTTATAAACTTTTGAGGAATAAATCGATATGCCTGAATTGTTGCCCATTCCGCTTCAGCTTGCGTGGCCGTTCGCCCTTGCGTTCGCCTGGATGGCGGGGGAATTCGGTCATCGCTGGACCGGTCTGCCGCGAATCAGCATATACGGCCTGGTGGGATTCGTTTTCGGAAATACCTTGTCCGCTCATTTGCCGGAGGCGGAAATGCAAAACCTGATGCTGCTGGCATACGTGGCGTTCGGCCTGATCCTGTTTGAACTTGGCTATCGCATCAACCTGCGCTGGCTGAAGATCAACCGCTGGATAGCCGTGACCGGCGGGGTGGAAGCGATTGCCACCTTCTGGGTTGTCTATGCGGTCGCATACTGGTTCGGCACCACGCCGCTGACGGCGCTGATCCTCGCATCGCTTGCGATGTCGACTTCCCCTGCCGGCGTACTGCGCGTCCTGAATGAGCAGAACAGCTCCGGCCAGGTTACCGAGCGGGTGCTGCACTTATCCGCTCTCAATTGCGTGCTTGCGGTATTTGCGTTCAAGGTCATCATCGGCATCGGCGTGTTTCAAACCTCGGGAAGCCTGCTGCACGCCGTCTGGAACAGCCTGGTGGTGCTGATCGCTTCCGCCGGTCTTGGCGCGCTTTTCGGTGTCGCCGTTCCGGCGCTGCTGCGCCGCCTCGGCAGTCTGAACCGCGATGCGACAGTCGCGTTCGCCATCACCGTTATTTTGTTGGTCGCCATCACCCATGTGTTCAGGTTTTCGCCCGTGCTCGCCACCCTGACATTCGGCATCGTGGCGCGCCATCGGCGCGTGACGTTGAGCCAGACCCAGCGCAACTTCGGCGTGATGGGCGATCTGTTGACGGTCCTGCTGTTTTTCATCGTCGCCACATCCCTGAAATGGGACCAGATAGTGCCGGGACTTGGTCTGGGTCTCGCATTGATTGCCGCACGATTCCTCACCAAGACCATCAGCGTCGCCGCATTTGCCCGCGTCAGCGGTGTCTCATGGCGCAAGGGCCTGCTGACCGGCATGGCACTGACGCCGCTATCTGTGTTCGTCATCCTCATGATGGAGCAGACGCGCCACCTCGGCGTGGACCTTGTCGAAACCCTCGTGCCGCTGACCGCAATGGTGTTGCTGCTCGAGGTGATCGGTCCCATCGTTACGCAACGCGCGCTGATATTGGCGAACGAAACGCCTGACAATCCGGAGAACTGAGCATGCCGCTGGAACCATTCAAGACGTCCGATCCCCTGACGCTCGGCGTCGAGCTTGAGCTGCAACTGGTCAGCCTGAGCAATTTTGATCTCATCGAGGCATCGCCCGATATGCTTGATCTGCTCAAGCGCAAGCCTTTCCCCGGTAACGTGACGCCGGAGATCACCGAGAGCATGATCGAAATAAATACCGATGTTCACACCAGCCACACCGGCTTGCTGGAGCAGCTTCATAAAATCCGGGACACCCTGGTGCGGGCGGGCGACACGCTCAACGTGGGCGTATGTGGCGGCGGGACGCATCCGTTTCAAAGGTGGACCGAGCGCAAGATATTCTCTAAGCCGCGCTTCAAGCAGGTGTCCACCTTGTACGGTTACCTCGCCAAGCAGTTCACGGTCTTCGGCCAGCACGTGCACATAGGCTGCAGCTCCGGCGACGATGCGCTGTTCCTTCTGCATTCGCTCAACCGGTATGTCCCGCACTTTATTGCGCTTTCCGCCTCCTCTCCCTATTTTCAGGGCAGGGATACGTTGTTCAATTCCGCTCGCCTGAACTCCGTGTTCGCTTTTCCGTTAAGCGGCCGTGCGCCGTTCCTGCTGCGCTGGGAGGATTTCGAGCGTGATTACTTCCAGCGCATGGAAAAGACCGGCATCGTCAATAGCATGAAGGACTTCTACTGGGATATCCGTCCGAAGCCGGAATTCGGCACCATCGAATTGCGGGTGTGCGACACGCCGCTTTCGGTCGAGCGTGCCGCGGCGCTCGCTTGCTATCTCCAGGCGATCTGCAGCTATCTGCTGGAACGGAAGGAGGCTGCACCGGCGGAGGATGATTACCTGGTCTATAACTACAACCGGTTTCAGGCATGCCGGTTTGGCATGGACGGAACGCTTGTGCATCCCAAGCGGCATGAGACCCTGTCGATACGCGAAGACATCCTGACGACGCTGCGCACCATGGAGCCCTATGCGCAGGCGCTGGGTAGTATCGCAGCACTGGAGCATCTGTACGATGCGACCCACAAGGGCAGCGACGCGAGCTTTCTGCGGCAGGAGTATGCAATCACCGGAAGCACGGAAGGCGTGGTGGATGCGGCCATACGGCGCTTTCGTGGCGCAATTTGAGCAAACGATCCAATGGATGGGATTTGACGCAAAGGCTTCACCGGATTGAGGACGCAGCGACGCTGACGGCTGACCAACCGCAGGCGTTAGCCTCCGGATTGCGATACGCCATCGTGTGCATCGATGATTGCTCCAGGGAACCGGATCACGCGCGCCGCCAGGTGTACACCAGCGCGGGCGGCGTCCTCCAGTGATTCTTCGCCGAGGCGTGCCGCCAGGTATGCCGCGTTGAAAGAGTCTCCCGCTGCCGTGGTGTCAACAGGTATGACCTTCTCCGCCGGGACGGCAATTGCGTCAGGCATGGAGGACGACTGCGCGAGGCAACCATCTGAACCGAGTTTGACCACTGCTTCCGCAGCGCCTGCTTTTAGTATGCGGGCCAATGTTGCCGAGGGTGCCGTATCGCCGTGCAGATCCTGTTCATCGTCGTAGGTAACCAACGCATGCGACGCCGTTGCCAGTGCTGCGTCGGTCCACCGGACTGCGCTGCTTTTGTCCCGCCATAGCTTCGGTCGGTAATTGCTGTCGAAACCAATCCATCCGCCGCTTTTCCGGATCGAAGCCGCTAAGGCAAGCAGCCGTTCCCTGCGTCGCTCATCCAGTATGGCCAGGGTGATCCCGGAGAAATAAAGCAGTCGGCAATGTGCGGCATCGCTTTCCAGTGCGTCCGCATGCTCGTGCGTCAGCATTTGACGGGCCGCGGAATTTTCTCTCCAGTACAGGAATGATCGTTCTCCGTCAGGCGTCGTTTCGATCATGTAGAGACCCGGCGCATAATTCGGCAGACTGAGAATCCGGCTGGTGTCCAGTCCTTGCTCATAGGCATGCAGCCGCAACGCCGCGCTCATGCTGTCGATGCCGACCGCTGAAATCAATGTACTGGTGAACGTCGACGATCGCCTGAAGTACACCGCGGTGTTATAAACATCGCCGGAAAATGACTGCATGAACCGATCTTTACCGGCACGGCGCAATTCGATCATGCATTCGCCGATAAACCAGCATTGTGTGGCTTGCAAGTCGTTACTCCTCCGGGAGACGGAATTTAAGATACGGCCAATTGCAGCCCGGGCGAAACCGCAGCAAGGATTGGATGTGGAACGCAGGCCAAAATCTGCGTTCCAGCTTTTCACAGTAATAAATGTACGCGTTGAGTCGTCTCAAAGTGGCTGCGATCTACTGGCGTAATGTTGACGGTAACCGTAGGTATTGATGGTGCGAGATTCTATGAATGACCATGAAAATGTAGCACTCAGGAAACGCCGGATTCATGGAAAAGCTTGCAGCAGCTGAACAAAGTCTGCCGTTTTTGGGAGAGCGACGTTGTTTTTTCACATGGAACAGCGGGGGACGAGATGCTTGAAGACGTCTTCCTGCGGCGCATTGGCATAGGGATACATGCTGCGCACATCGTCGTTTTTGTCGCATCCTCTGGCGCAGGCAAATACTGCAAATAGACGACCTTTACTGCCAAGCGGCAACTGCAGAAGCGTTTTGCTGTTTGCTGTGTGTTTTATTGATGAGACCCTTTGAAATCCGAGCGAAAGCGTCGTAACGTAGATTCGTAAAGGGTCCGCAGCATGGTGGGACGCAATGCTCGCCACGTGCGGTAAAGGTCAAATCCCGTTGCGTTCTCGTTCGAAAGGGATGTGCGATGAAAAGGGTAATTGGATGGTTGCTCCTTCTTGCGGTTTTGGGTGCGGCCGGATTTGCATTGTTCCTGTGGCAGCAAGGCCCTACATATCGCCCCCCCGAGATCATTCCGGAAGACGGTCCTCCGACCGCTGCAGCAGAACCCGCGGTGCGTTTCCCGCTTCCCGACGAGACAAACACGAACGAACTGCCCGCGTTGAGCAAGAGCGATCCGGCGGCGCTCGCGGCGCTGTCCGAACTGTTCGGTAAATCCGCCGTTGGAAAATATTTTCAACCGCAGGAGGTTGTCCGCCGCGTCGTCGTCACCATTGACAACCTGCCGCGGAAGACCGTGTCCGGCCAACTGATGCCGACCAAACCTATAACCGGAAAACTCCGCACCGCTGGCAACGGACAGAATCTCACCCTGGCGTCATCGAATTACGATCGCTATACGCCGTTCGTTCGCTTGCTGGAGAAACTGGATCCGCAAACCTTCATGGCGACTTACGTAAAAATGTATCCGCTATTTCAGCAAGCCTATAAGGACCTTGGTTATCCAAAAGGCTATTTCAATGACCGGCTCGTTACCGTCATCGACCACATGCTCGATGCGCCGCCAAGCAATGGACCGATTGCACTTGTGCAACCCCATGTGTTTTACAAATTTGTCGATCCGGCGCTTGAATCGCGCTCGGCCGGACATAAATTGATGCTCAGGGTAGGCAATGAAAACGCGGAACGCATCAAGGTCAAGCTGCGCGAGATTCGCAAAGAGCTAACCAAAGGCGGCGAGGCAGGCGTTCCGGCCACTGCGGCGAAACCCGTCAAATGAAGACCGCCTCCTTGATCCACGTCGGAGCTTGGGAATAAACACGCCGGGAAGTAGGTACGCGAGAGGCGTGTTTGTTTCATTCGAATGCCTGCACAGCCGGGAAACGCTACTTGACATTTTTGCAGCGATTCGCGGTCTCCAAAAAAACTCTTTACATCCCGCATCGAGCCTTGCTATAGTTCGGCTCCCGTCGCGAAAGACGAAACAAAAAACGCTCCGAAACGAGCGGTTTCGGAGACGGGATGGAGAAGGAAGAGCGTGAAGCTTGCGCGTATGCCGATACAAATTCAGTTTGAGATTTGCTTGGCAATTCCCTTATTCTCTGCTGCTGTTAAACAAGACGATTTAACGGTGAGTGTGGTGCGGTCGTGCT
>NZ_DAIUCO010000132.1:0-13881 GCF_036846085.1 Noviherbaspirillum sp.
CCCCCCCCCCCCCCCCCCCCCCCCCCCCCCCCCCCCCGCCCCGCTTTTACCAGCCCCGATCGAGTCGCACGGCAGCCCGCGCGCCGCCTCACCCGATTGCCCGGGCAGGTCCACATTCACATTTGCATTCACATTCACAGGGAGATACACATGCTGGTCAGGCTGATTTACGCAAGCAGGGTACAAAAAAACACTTCGCAATCCGACGTGCGGGAGATACTCGAGAAATCGGTCGCAAACAATGGCCGTGCCGGCGTGACCGGCGCGCTGTGCTTCACCGGCGGCATTTTCCTGCAATGCCTGGAAGGCGACCGTCGGGAAGTCAGCAAGGTCTATCACCGTATCCTGAACGACACCCGCCATGCCGACGCGGAGCTCCTGATGTTCGAAGAAGTCGCGGCGCGCAATTTCTCCGACTGGAACATGGGGTATCTCGGCTACACGCAGGAAAACCGTTCCCTGTTTCTGAAATACTCGTCCAAAGCGGAGTTCGATCCGTACTCGATGAGCGAGATGTCGCTGCGGGCGTTTTTTGATGAAATGGTGGGCTCGGCGAAATGGCTGGGCACGCAGAAGTAATACCTCTCGCTCCCCTTAGCGCCGGTCCCCGCAATCGAGTTCCAGCCGGGTCTTCAAGTGGAATGCCTGTGACGGCGGATGGTAGTCCCAGCGTTCGACGCTGCAATGGCGCGGCATGGCCGTGCCGGCATAGCGGATCAGGTTGACCGAGTTGCCGGCGTCATGGCGGATCCGTGAAGAAAGCGCAGTGCCGGCCTGCACCGCCCAGACGCGCCCTGGAAAATCCGGGAAGCGTTCGTGCAATGCGCTCACGAAGGGCCTGTGGATATGGCCGCCGAGAATCAGGTCGGCACCCGCGAGTGCCCAGCGCCGTATCGCTTCGTCGCGGCCATGCAGCAGATTTTCCTCGTCCTCGGCATGCGTCACGAACACCGGCTGGTGCGTCACCACGATGCGAAGCTGACCAGGATTGGCCTGTTGCAGCCGGTCCGCGACCCGGCCGATCTGCGCCGCCGAGACCTCGCCGTCGATATGCCGGTAGCGGCGCGTCGTCTTCACCCCGATCACCAGCATCGAGGGATCGTCGAATACCGGCTCGAGATCGTCGCCGAACACCCGCCGGTAGCGGCCATAGGGCGTAAACAGCCGGGCTCCGAGCTGGAACAGCGGGATATCGTGATTGCCCGGGATGACCAGCCGGGCCGGCGCGTCCAGCCGCTCCAGGAACCGGCGTGCCGCGTCGAACTCGGCTTGCTGCGCGCGCTGGGTGATGTCGCCCGACAGGATCACCAGCCCGGGCCGGTGCTCCTGTGCCAGCCGCGCCAGCGCCTCGACCACAGGCGCCACCTCGGTGCCGAAATGCGGATCGGAGATATGAAGGACGACCGTCATGAGGCGGCCTCGTTGTTGTCGTCCGCGGGCGGATCGGGTTTCAGCAGGTAGAGCGGCTCCGGCCCGACGCGGAATTCAAGCGGCGCATCGAGCCAGCCGATTTCGCCGTCGGTCGCCACCTTGACGCGGCGGATGCGGTACAGCCTCGACGGCCGCACCGTCAGCCGGCGCACGCCGAAGCTGATGACATGATCCGCATCGCCGAGCTGTCCCAACGCGCCGCGCACCAGCAGCCACAGCATGGCCAGCGTGCCGACCGGCTTCAGCACCACGGCGGCAAGCTGGCCTTCCTCCAGCGCCTCGGCCAGCGGGATACCGGTCTGTTCCATTTGCAGGCGATTGTTGCCGACGAAAACGGTGGGCGTGCGCATCTGCGTTACCTGTCCATGCCGCTCCAGCGTCAGGCGCAGTTGGCGGTGCTGCCTCAGGATCGTCACTACGCCGGACAGCATGGCCACAAACCGGCTGCGCCCGTACTGCCGCTTGTAGGCCTCGCGGTCTTCCAGCAGTTTTGGATATAAGCCCAGGCTGGCATTGACGAGGAACAGGTGCTGGTTCACCAGGCCGACCTGCACCGGATGCGGGCGGGCGGTCAGCAGCAAACGCGTCGCTTCCTCGGTGTCTTCCGGGATGTTGTGGGTGCGGGCGAAGTAATTGAAGGTGCCCAGCGGCAGCACGCCGAATGCGCAACCGCTGCCGAGCACCGCATTGGCGACGGCATTGATCGTACCGTCGCCGCCGCCCACCACCACCACGCCGCCGCAGGCCTTCGCTTCCTGCACGGTGCGGCGGGCAATCTCCACGATCTGCTTCGGATTCTCCACCAGGATCAGGCGGTGCTCGCGCCCTGCTTCGGTCAGTACCCGGGTGATCGTTTCCCGCGTTTCCGTCCTGTCCTTGCGACCGGATCCAGCATTCATTACGATCAGCAAGGGAGCATCGGATACGTCCGGTATGACTGACATCGTTACCTCTGAGAGATTTTCATTGAGAGCAGGTGCGGCGCTGCCGGGCATCGGCGATGCGGCGGTCAAGTATAGCGTGGGGGTTTCGCCGCCAATTTGACCAAAGCCGAGGAGCGGGCAATGCCGCAATAAAAACGGGGCTGCATCCGTAGCCCCGTGTCTATTGCCGCATGACGGGAGGGCAACTCAGCCTAACGCAACCCCGCCCGCCGCGGCTGACCTGCTGCCTGCCACAGGCGCATTGCCCGCCCCGTGGTATGCATAGACCACCGAGGTCTTCACCAATGCGCCGGTGTTCCTGCCGGCTGCATGAAAGAGCCCGCTATGGAACAGCACCACGTCGCCCTTCTCGAGATTCAACGGGATGCCCTGGTCGAACAGCGCCTGGTTTTCCGCGACATCCGGCCGCAGGAAGTCGAGGTCGTCGAGCTGGCTGCGGCCGATGTCCAGCCGGTGCGAGCCGGGAATCACCTTCAGGCCGCCGTTGGATTCGTGTTCCGGTCCGAGCGCCAGCCAGACGGAAATCAGGTCAGGCTTGGTGAACGACCAGTAGCGGATATCGCGATGCCAGCCGGTGGCGGTACCGAAATCCGGATGCTTGGTCATCACGCAGTTGTGGTGGGCGAGAGTCAGCATGACCGGTTCGCCGAAAATCTGCCGCAGCATCGCCACCAGCCGCTTGTCCTCCGCCCATAGCTTGAAGCATTCATGCCGGTGGTAGGCGTCGCGCAGCCGGCGCGCGGTCCTGCCGCCGGGCGCATCCAGCGACGCGGGCGCGCCCGCATAGCCGACCTCGGCCTCGTATTCCAGCGGCGGCACGGCGGCGCGCAGGTGTTCTTTGGCGACTGACAGCATCAGGTCGCAGGCGACCGGCGTTACCAGGCCTTTCAGGATCAGGTAGCCGTCGGTGGCAAATTGTTCAATCTGGGTGTCTGAAAGTGCGTTATCCATGTTTTGAATGCGTCATCGTCATGTGCCGCCATGAAGCGGGCGGTATGCGTTGTGAAAATCATAAGGTAATGCAAAACAGGGTAATGCATATTCCGCCACCGCGTCTTATTGCCCGAATAATTTCTTCACCACGCCACCCAATCCTTCGGCCGCGCCGCCGATGCCGCGCGCTACGCCTTCCAGGCTGATGCCGAGTCCGCCGGCGACCGCCGTGCCGATGCGCTTGGACAGGCTTTCATTGAGCGAAAAACGCGGGTCGCTCAGATTGCCGTCGAGGACGAAATCGATCGAAATCCGGCCGCTGCGGTCCTTCAGCGCCGCCACCACGAGCTGGCGCGGCGCGCCCATGAAGGTGCCCATCGAGCCGCCGCCGTCCGCGAGTTCCAGTCCGATGAGCGTCACGGTGCCCGGCGCATGCAGGCGGTTGTTGCGCACCGTCGATTTGATGGTGAGATCGAGCGCGCCGCGCCGCACGCCGGTTTCGGATGCCTTGATGAGATAGGGCTGGAAGGCCACCAGGTCCACGCCCTGCAGCCTGGTCCTAATCTCGGAATTGCGAGATGCCAGTTCCGCCCAGCCGTCGATCGCCAGCTTGCCGTTGCGCTGCACGCCCTTGACGGTGCCGTCGAGGCGGATGCGGGTGCGACCGTCGAGAGACGGGACACGCAGGTCTTCCACCTTGGCTTCGAGACGCTCCAGCCTGATCCGATGCGCCGGCTGCCGCACCGTCGCATCGTAGAAATCCAGCGCACCGTCATGCAGCTCGATCTTGCCGATGGTGACCGTCGGGCTGGCCGCGCTCTGCGTGTCCTTCGTGCCGGCCTGCCTGTCCAGCAGGCTGGGCAGCAGCTTCAGCTTGCCGTCGCGTGACCGCAGTACCGACAGATACGCCTGGTCGATGGTGATGGACGGAATATGGATGCGTGCGGAAAACAGGCCGAGCAGGTCCGGCCTGATCACGATCCGGCTCGCCCGCAGCGCATCCTGCGCCGGCCAGCCCTTGGGACCCCGGATACGCACGTCGAGGACTTCGATCGCCGACCAGCCGACGACGATCTCGCCAATCTCGCCGTCGCCGCCGAGCGCCTGTTCCACCTGGCTCTTGAGTTCCTTGGTGGCGAAGTGCAGTCCGGCGAACACGGTTGCCGCCATGATGGCGAAGATGGCAAGCAGGATAAAGGCGATGCGTCGGATGCGCCTGGAACGGGTACTCATCGAAAAGCGGTCACGGGATTGCGTTGGAGTAACAACTGTATGCGAAAGCCTTCAGTGCCGCAATCCGAACCGCAACCGGTATTCGCGGGGCGTCGCCTGCACCCATCGCTTGAACACCTTGCTGAAGGTAGCCGGATCTTCGTAGCCGCAGCGCTGCGTGATGTCCTCCAGCGACAGCCGGGTGGATTCCAGCAAGGCCTTCGCGCGCTCGACGCTAAGCTGCTGTGCATAGCGCACCGGGCTCATGCCCGTCGCTTCCTGGAAACGCCGCAGCAGCGTGCGCGGGCTGGTGTGGCAATGCGCCGCCAGCTGCGCCATGGTCCACGGCTGCCCGAGTTGCCGATTCAGCCAGCGGCGGGCGCGCTCGACCACCGCATGTCCCTGGTCCTGCATCATCGCGGCGGCGACATAGGGCGCCTGGCTGGAACGATTGCCATCCACCACCAGCACCTTGGCGGCGGTCTGCCGCAATGCCTCGCCGCCGAAGTGGCCCACCAGCCACAGCGCCAGGTCGAGGAAGGACGTGACGCCGCCGGACGAGATGAACTGTTCATCTTGCACCACCAGCTCTTCCGCATCGAGCCGCACCTGCGGAAACTGCTTGCGGAAGTAATTGGCAAGCCACCAGCTCGTCGTCGCCCGGCGGCCGTCGAGCAGGCCCGCGTGCACCACCAGGCAGGTGCTGGAACAGCTCGACGCGAGCAGGCGACCGCTCCGTGCAAAGTCGCGGATGGCCAGCTGTTCCGGCGCGAGTGCGCCGATCAGTCCGGCCAGATCCTGCGTGTCGCGATGATCGATGCCGGGCAGGATGAGCGCATCGAGGCGCGCGCCTTGCAGCGGCCGGGTGGCGAAGCGCAGTCCGCCGATGTCGATCGGGTCCTCGCGGACACTGAACCAGTCGGCCTGGAAGTGCAGGCGCTGCTCGGCGGGGCGATATTGCATCAGCGTGTTCGTGATCTGGAAGATGTCCAGTGGCCCGACTGCGCTGCTGCGCAGGCAACCAGGGTAGACGAGCACGCCGATGCGGATGGTTTTAGAGGTGTGGTTCATTCGATTTTTGGGTGTACTGCGTCTTTCACTCTAACCACTTTATTGCATGTCCTCAAATTCAATAAATTCACGAGACAGCCTGGCGAATTACACCATGAATATGGCGTTTTAGCCAATGGGCATTGTTGCCGCCGTTCCTCATACTCCCTGCTGCCGATTTTTAAACAAGGAGGAAAACCATGGACAGCATGCCCGGTCTCGCCCCATTCGCTCTCGCTCTCATCGCCCTGTTCGCCAAGACCACGCTCACCAGCATGATCCAGGTCGTCAGCCGCCTGCGCTCAGGCCAATTCACGGTGCCGGAGGACGCGGCGCTGATGGGGCGAAAGCCGGCACAGGCGGAAGCGCCCCTACCCCAGCGCTGCGCGAATGTGTGGCGCAACGACGTCGAAAATCTGCCGCTGTTTCTGGCATTGGCGCTCGCTTATGTGCTGCTTGGCGCATCCGGCGAATCGGCGCAGCTTCTCTTCGGCTTGTATGTGGGCGCACGCTATGCGCACACGGTGGCCTACCTGATGGGGAAGCAGCCATGGCGAGCAATGTTTTATCTCACCGGGCTGGTGGTGTGCTGGGTGATCGCCTTCCGCATCGTCGGTCTCGTTGACTTTGCCTGACTCATTCCCCCGGGAGAAAAACACGATGCGAACCACAGTTGGCACCATGCACTGGGCGGCAGCCACAAACGGCCTGTTGACCAACCGCGACCGCCAGCGCCTGCTGGCACAAGCAATGCTGACCCGCGCTGCCGCTCTGCCGGACAAGCTGAAAAGCCGCCTCCGCATTTCGTTGAACGAACTGGCGCGCGTCGACCTGGCATCGCTCCGGATTCCCGACTCGGGTACGGCTCAACAAGCCGAAAGGCTGATGCGTGGACTAAGCCCGCTGTGGCTGGCCAATCACTGCATGCGCACCTATCTGTGGGGCGCGATCAGTGCACAGGCACGCGGCATCCGGTTCGATGAAGAATTGCTGTTCGTCGCCAGTGCGCTGCATGACCTTGGGCTGACGCCCCGCCATGCATGCCATGAAGAGGATGCACGCTGCGCTGCCTGCTTTGCTGTGGAAGGCGCACGGGCGGCAGCGCAATTCGCACATGATGCGGGATGGCCGGACGAGCGCCGGCACCGGTTATCGGAAGCGATTTCACTGCACCTGAATGTGCGGGTCGGGTTGCGGCATGGCGCCGAAGCGCACCTGCTGCATGCCGGAGCGGGGATGGATGTGGTCGGCGCCGGGCGCCGCCGCCTGCACCCGGACACCATCGGACAGGTCGTTCAGGCTTATCCTCGCCTGGGCTTCAAGGAAAGCATGGTGGCGACGATGAAGGCGCAGGCAAAGAGAAGCCCCCGGTCCCGCGCCGGTTTTTTGATGGGGGTGGGCTTTGCCGGCATGATCCGCGCCGTGCCGCTGGCCGATTGATGATGGTGACGGGCCGCGACCGGCTTTTCGAACGACGATGTGCGGATCACAGCAGCAGGAAGCCAGCCGCCACGGCGGTCGGCAATAACGCGCCCGCCAGCAGTCCGCCGATACCGATCGCTCCGTCATTGAAGCCTTCCTTCAGCAAGGCGACCCCGGCGGGGTTGGGCGCATTCGCGATCACCGTGAGTCCGCCGCCCGCTACCGCGCCGGCCACCAGCATGTATTTGGCTTCGTCGGATATGCCTTCGATCAGCGACCCCAGGTAAGTCAGCGCGGCATTGTCCGTGATCGCCGTCAGCCCGAGCGCGCCGAAGAACAACGCCGTCGGCTCAAGGCTGGAGACGATCGGTTGCAGCCACCATTGCTGCATGCCGCCCAGGACCACCAGGCCTGCCAGGAAAAACCCGACCAGCAGCCCTTCTTTCAGGATCAACGGGTTCTGGTAGTGCGCGTAGGCCTGGGTGAACCCGAGGAAGAAAAGAAAGACGCCGAGAAAAATCACCGGGTGATGCGCGAACACGACGATCGCTGCGAGAAACAGCAAGTGAATCGCGCTGACCGTCGCGGGCACCTTTACCTGTTCCGCGCCGATGCCCGGCGCCGCGTCCGACAAATGCGGACGAAGCATGAACGTGATCACCGTGGCATTGATCACGACCGCAATCGCCGATTTCCAGCCGAAATTGGCGGCCATGAAAGCGGTGTCCCAGTTCCAGGTCGCGGCAACCATCAGGACCGGCGGGGCGGCAAAGGACGTTAACGTTCCGCCAATGGACACGTTCACGAACAGCACGCCGAGAGCGCCGTACTTCAGCCATTCCGGGATGCCGGGGCGGAACACCAATGGGGCCAGCATCAAGGCGGCGAGCGTCATCGCGGCAGGCTCGGTGATGAACGAGCCAATCAGCGGCACCAGCGCAAGGCACAGCCATGCCTGGGCAACGGCGGTTCTGACCGGTGCGGCCCGTGCCAGGGACGCGATCAACGCCTTCACCGCCTCCAGCACCGGCCTGGATGCGGCAACGACCATGATGACGAACACGAACAGCGGCTCCGTGTACTGGCGGGACTCGGCGTAGTCGATCGCCGCCTTGCCGCCGCCGAGCACCGCCATGAAGACGATCAGGACGGCCGCCCACAATCCGAAAACAATTTCGATCTCGCCCAGCAGGTGGAACAACCCGGCATGCCTGGTGCTCCGGTCCGCGATACGCTCAAATGTTTTTGCCGCAAAAGTATGTACAAGCGCCAGCGCGAAAATCACTGCCGCGATAAGGTTGATGGTATCCATGTTCGGTGATGTTCTTGGAATGATTGGATCGTTGGTGAAAGCCGATGGCCGACGTCGGCATGCCGCTCAAAAGCAATGAGACGCCGGCATGCAGTTTGGAACATGGAGGAGGAGCGCGGGCGGATGCCCGATAGGCCGGACCGGCAGGTCGAAAGAAAAGCCGCGTGGAACACGTGGCGCCGGCAAACGGAATTGGCGTGGGTGCGTACATAGGTCGTCAGGAAGCCGCGTGGCGGCCCGACCATCGCTTAACCTGCCACACACGGCGTGTGAGCACCCGACGCCGAGTATAACGCATGGAACATGATGGTCCGGTGTTGACCCCGCAGAAGCAATCCTCGCGGAAATATTCGGGTTGATCCGGTTGAACTTCACCGGTCAGCGACCTCCAAGCATTTGCCTTACCATTTGCGGGGTTGTCGACCCATGCTTCTCTCCGGATCGGAGAATCGGAGGAAAGCATGATGAATATCGATATCCGTATCGTATTTAAAAATTGATGGAGACAAAATGGCTCATTACGGCGACTACCAGAATGAAATTTACCTGGCCGGATTACATGGTGTAACACCGCGCGTACCGGTGGACTTTGCGACGCTGGAAGCGCGCGCCACCGCGGCCATGCCGCCTTCGGTGCTCAATTACGTCCAGGGCGGATGCGGCGACGAAACAACGCAGGATCGCAATGCCGACGCGTTCGGCCACTGGGGCATGACGCCGCGCATGATGGTCGACTGCACGAAGCGTGATCTGTCGATCGAGCTGTTCGGGTTGACATTCAACAGTCCGCTCTTCATGGCCCCGATCGGCGTGACCGGCATCTGCACCCAGGACGGCCACGGCGATCTGGCCGCCGCAGAAGCCTCCGTTCTCACCCGGGTACCGCTGGTCGCATCCACATTGTCGAATGATCCGCTGGAAAAGGTAGCCGAATCACTCGGCGACATGCCGGGCTTTTTCCAGCTGTACACACCGCGGGACAAGGCGCTGGCGGAAAGCCTCGTGCACCGGGCGGAAGCCGCCGGATACAAGGGCATCATCGTGACACTGGATACCTGGGTGACGGGTTGGCGTCCACGCGACCTCAACACCGGCAATTTTCCGCAACTGCGCGGCCATGTGCTCACCAACTACACGTCGGACCCGGTATTCAAAGCCATGCTGGGAGAGGCGATCAACGATCGTGCCGCGGTCGTGCAGCGATGGGGCGCAACCTTCGGCAAGGTGCTGACGTGGGAAGACATGGCCTGGCTGCGGTCCCTGACCAAGCTGCCGCTCATCCTGAAAGGCATCTGCCACCCGGAGGACACACGGCGTGCAATCGATACCGGCGCCGACGCCATCTATTGCTCCAACCATGGCGGACGGCAGGCGAACGGCGGCATCGCCGCAATCGACATGCTGCCGGCCGTCGTCGAGGCGGCGGGCAATACGCCGGTGCTGTTCGATTCAGGCATACGCAGCGGATCCGACGTGGTGAAGGCGCTTGCGATGGGTGCGCGGGCGGTCGGTGTCGGCCGTCCCTACATCTACGGGCTCGCACTCGACGGCGCGGCGGGCGCTGCGCATGTACTGAAATGCCTGCTGGCGGAGGCGGATCTGATGATGGCCGTCAACGGCTATCCAACCATCGCCGATGTCAGAAAGGCGGGCGTCACCCGCCTTTGACGCATTGCGCGGCGGCATGACCGCCGCGTAACGGCAAAATGTATTTTCAACCTGCAGATGGGATGGATGTCCGGTGCCGGCAGCGGCGCGCGCGTTACGGCAGATCGGCGACGTAGTTTCGCAATTTTGCGAATGCGGCGTCATCGCCCAGTTCCTTGCGCCATTTGGAAAATTCGATAAAGCCGTGGGTGCCGGTTGCATTGGCTGCCACTTCGACGACGCGGATGACCGCGTCGGAAAGCACTGTGTTAAGGGTGTTGATGCAAATAAAAGGAATGTCCTTCGTGTTTTGCCGTGACTTGACGAGGTTCAGCAGGTCGAACATTCTGCCTTCGTCGAAATGCAAGCCGCAAAGAATGGCATTGAAGCGCCGGGTCTCAAGCTGGTGCAGGGCATCGTTGAACGTGATGCTGACCGTGACATCAAATGCATCGCCGAGTGCAAGGCGCAATACAGGAATATCTTGCTGCTCATCTGCGATCAATATGGTTTTCGGTTTCATATCCATGCCCATTCAGCCTATGGTACGAATGGCCTTCACAAAAAGCCATAATAGCATTTTGGCAATTGCGCCTTTCTGCAATTTATTAAAAGCGGATAGCCACATGCCATGCGGCAATATCCGCAACCGATGCTTCCTGATAAATTGCGTTGAATGATCGCCTTGAATGACCGCTTTCGGTTACAGCAGGACTGCGATTGCCTGCAGTCCGTCATGCCTTCGCCTTGATCGACCCGGTTCAGGCAATACTCTTGATTGAAGCATCGCTGCCTGAATTCAGCCACCAGTCGGCAAAATCAGCGAGATCGACATGTCGGGAGTCCACATTGTCCAGGTCCGGTCCGACATTGGGGCTGCCGTTGGGCTCGCGCATGATGAGGGCCGCATGCACCTCCGGGGGGATGCCCTCGAAATAGGGCAGATAGTCGTCGACAAAGGCGACCGGTTGAAGCCCGGACAGCGCCGTCACCTTCGGGCTGCTGCCGTACAGCGAGCTCGGCGTGGCCATGATGCGTTCGATCGGGAAGCCGGCGTCGCGAAGATTCCTGAGCCGGGCATCCTCGAATTCCTTTTGGATCGCGGTGACGCAGACAAGCTCATAGCCTGCGTCGACCAGCCGATGGCATGCTTCCACCGCGCCGGGCAGGGCGGGCAACGACGACCAGTGAACGTGGTCGAAACATGCACGGAAGCGTTCCAGATCATCGCCGGTCAGGCGGCGCACGGCGTATCGATCCAGCGCCCAATAGGCCTGCGGATCAACGATGTCGGGCAACACGCCGAAAGCACGCTGCCACGCGAAACGATAAGCGGTATGGTAGTCGAGCAGGACGCCATCGCCATCCAGTGCAATAATTTTCTTTGCCGGCATAAATCAGTTTCCTTGTAGATGTATCTCGATTGTCTTGTGAGGACGCATATGTTACGCATAAGTTGGCAACCAAGTGATCGCCCGTGCTTCTACATCGTTCGACAGGGCCATTCAGTCACACTATTGCAGGAGTAAAACAAATCTTTCCGATTCTGATCAAACTGATATTCCGCGCGCCGAAAATCGCAGGCGCGGTGCTGCTGCTGGCGCTGGTGGCATTGGCTTCCACCATGAGCTATGCCGGCTTCCTTGTCGTGGGTGTGATTTCCGATTCCCTCGGCACCGGCCGCATCGTGACCGGACTTCTTCTCGGCATCCTGTTCGCCCGCCTGCCGCTCGTACGCCAGGGAAAATTGCGCACCGTCGGCTTGCTGCCGAGGCCTGCCAGGCGGCCGGTCATCGTCGTGCTGCTCGGGTTCTGCCTGCTGGCTTATCTTCAGCGCGGCGCACTGGTGCCGATGCTGGCGCTCGGTTTTGCCATCATCTTTCTGCTTGCCTATCCACGGATACGGAAGATGGTCGTTGATCGGGCGCTTTCGTCGGTCTTCGGATCGTTGTTCAAGCCAGGCCAGCCAAGGCCCAATGATGCGTCGGTCATCGATGTCGAGTTCCGGGAGAAGAAAGACTGATAATCTTGCATCCGCCTCTCGCATTCACCCCTGGACGACACGATGCATACTCGCCGTATGGCACTGACCCCTGAACTGGTCGCACTGGTGCACCAGGCCATCGACGATCCCGGCCCCCGGCCTGGCGTCACCTACCAGTCTGATGACGATTACGACACCATGGTGGACAGTCTCCTGCGTACCCATCCGGAGGGTGGCGACGCATGGCTGTTCGCATTCGGTTCCCTGATCTGGAAGCCGGAATGCGCCTATCTGGAAGAGCGTTGCGGCACGGCGTACGGCTGGCACCGTTCATTCTGTTTCCGAATCCTGAGCCATCGCGGCACGCCGGAATGCCCCGGGCTCATGATGTCCCTCGACCGGGGCGGCCAGTGCAGGGGCATG
Source organism: Noviherbaspirillum sp. (assembly GCF_036846085.1). Lineage (NCBI taxonomy): Bacteria > Pseudomonadati > Pseudomonadota > Betaproteobacteria > Burkholderiales > Oxalobacteraceae > Noviherbaspirillum > Noviherbaspirillum sp. Next base: position 12,359 of record NZ_DAIUCO010000132.1, read on the forward strand.
CTGTTCCGCCTGTCCGGCGCGACGCTGCGGGAACAACTGAACAAGATATGCCGACGCGAGATCACCATCAAGCCGGCGAATACGATGCCGCGCTGGATCACCGTCGTCAGCGACGGCGTCCCGGTGCAAGCCATTGCCTTTGTAATGAACCGCAAATCGCAGGCGTATGTCGGCAAACTCGCGCCTGAACAGATCGCTCAAACCCTTGCCAGGGCCTGCGGGCATTGGGGCTCCGGGGCCGAATATCTTTTTCATACGGTATCCCGGCTTGAGGAGCGTGGTATCCACGACCGTTATTTATGGCGGCTGCAGCAACTCGTGGCGGAACGGATCGGGTCGGGATGAGGTCCTTCGGCGCCGTTGAACTGCATACACCTTTTGGGGAGTTTGAATGGATAGTCATATTGCACCGGTTGATCTGAAAAAAGCTTACCGGCTGCTCAACCACGGCCCCACGGTGCTTGTGTCCGCGCACCATGAGGGCGTGGACAACGTCATGGCCGCGGCCTGGGCGTGTGCGCTGGATTACGCTCCGCCCAAGCTAACCGTGGTGCTGGACAAGACCGCCAGGACACGCGAGCTTGTCGAAAAGAGTGGCTTGTTCGTCATCCAGGTTCCGACGGCGGCGCAGCTCGGGCTGACCCACACGCTGGGCACCGTGAGCCTTTCCGACCAACCGGACAAGCTGGAACAGTCGGGCGTGGAATTGTTCCGCATGGAGGGAAGCGAGCAGCCGTTCGTTGCTGGATGCTCGGGCTGGCTCCAGTGCAAGCTCATACCGGAGCCGCACAATCAGCAGACCTATGATCTGTTCATCGGCGAGGTCGTGGGCGCATGGTCCGACACGCGCGTCTTCAAGGACGGGCACTGGCATTTCGATCAGGCCGGCCCGGCATGGCGGAGCCTGCATTACATCGCGGGCGGACAGTTTTATGCCATCGGCGATTCGCTCTCCGTTCACGACAGGAAGCAGTAAGCCGGCGGAGCATGCAGGCTGCCGCCGGGCAGCGCGGGTGATTCTCTATCGTGGCAACCAACTCACCGAGGCTGATCGGCTTCTTGCGATGTGCATCGAAACCGCTCTCCTTCGCCTCGCGTTGATCCGCAAGCTGGCTATAGCAGGCAGGGCGATCTGCCTGGTTCGACAAGCGCCTTCATGCCCGGATACAGTGGGGGACTTACTGGTCAACCGGCAGTTCTACCCAGAAGCGCGAACCGGCATTCAATTCCGACTCCACACCGCATCGCCCACCCATGCGCCGCACGGCCTTGTCGACGACCGCAAGGCCGATGCCGCTGCCCGGATACTCGCTGACGCCATGCAGGCGCTCGAACGGCTTGAATATCCGCTGCAATTGCGCCGGCGGAATGCCGATGCCGTTGTCCTCGATCCATATCCGGACGAACTCGGCATCGCCGTGGCCGGCGCGCCGTATCTCCGGCCATATCCCGATCACGGGTTGTATTTCCGGTCTGGCGAACTTGATGGCATTTGACAGCAGGTTCTGGAAGATCTGCATGCA
>NZ_DAIUCO010000133.1:0-13808 GCF_036846085.1 Noviherbaspirillum sp.
TTGCGCAACTGCAGAATGTCCAAGTCAATGCGCTCAACAATGTAGGGGTGATCGGTGCCGGCTTCGGTCCGCTCAACTTGAACGTGAGCCCTTCGCAATGGGCCAATGCAGGCATTACCCTTTAAAATCAGAACAAAGCCGATCGTCAGCACGGCCGGCGAATCAACCGACACTTTGGAGATGAACATGTCATCACTCACCATCAAGGATCTACGCACCGACCGTCAGCTCGATCGTGCAGCGATGTCCGCTATCAAGGGCGGTGGCGCTCCATGGGTGTATGGATGGATCAGGCCGTTCAGCAACAGCGCCATCGGAACGGGCCAGGCGATCAACTTCTTCCAGATCAACAATTACGCCGATCAGATGATCAATCAGTTCCAGTCGATCGAGGTCAACAACACCGGCGCCAATGCAGCCATCAATGTCGATGCGGATAACCGGAGCACCAACATCAAGTAGCGGCGGATTGAGCGCAATGCAGCACACGGAAGGCAGAGTGGCCCACGGCACTGCAGCGCCGCCGGGCCATGTTGCCGGATTAGAAATGTGAATTAGCGAGGTTGCCATGATCGACACGACGGGATTCCAATGGTTGTCGGCCTCTTGCACTCATGTCGGCCGGGTGCGGCAGATCAACGAAGATGCGTGCCTCGATCAGGCGGAACGCGGCCTGTGGGCAGTGGCTGACGGCATGGGCGGCCACACGCTCGGCGACCTTGCCAGCCGCCTCGTCATCGAAAGCCTCAACCAGCTCCCGCCCGCGCCCAGCCTCGCCAAGCTGATGACCGATGCACGCGACCGGCTGCAGACCGTCAACCGGCAACTGCTGACGGAAGCGGAAAGCCGCGGCGCACATATCATCGGCAGCACGGTCGTCGTCCTGCTTGCGCATGGCCGCCGCTGCGGATACCTGTGGGCAGGTGACAGCAGGATCTATCTCTACCGGGGCGGAACCCTGCGGCGCCTCACGCGCGACCATAGCCAGATAGAGGAATTGATGTCCAGGCATCAACTCAGCGACGAGGATGCGATGACGCATGTGGCCCGCAACCTGATCACGCGCGCGGTCGGTGTGGCGGAATGCCTCGAACTGGACGAAGAGACGATGGACGTGCTCGATGGCGACATGTTCATGCTGTGCAGCGACGGCTTGAGCAATGAAGTGCCGGAGCAGGATATCCGCAAGGCGCTCGTCTCGCGCGACTGCCGCGATGCTGCCGAAGCGATGACCGACATGGCGCTCCAGGGCGGCGGGCGCGACAACATATCGGTGGTGGTGGTGCGCGCGGAAGACATGTTCAGCACGGAACGGACTGTCCTGAATCCGGCGCTGTAGCACAGCGGCACAGGCTCATGCCGCATATTCGTCGACAGTTTGTTGTGCCGGACGCTTGAGAGCGCCGGGCAGGCAAAGTCGCCGATTTTCCCGACTCCTTGATCTTCACCAGGACACATCTCAGGAATGGAGACTTGTCGTCCTCCCGCATGGTGGATATCCGGTATGTCCTCCTCTTCCTGCAATGCAAGTGCCGCCTTCAAAGCCACTAACGAAGAAGCGTTCTCGTGTGAATGCAACCAGCCACGAAACGGCAGGGAGAGGCAGTTACGCCATCGACACACGCAGGCAAGCAAATACGTGACGCCTCAATACATGTCGTACACACGCCAACGCTTCGCATCGCCAGCCGCCGGAAGTGTCGAGCCGCATCCAACAGTTCTCCCGGGTTTGTCCTCGCCGGCATCGCGACATGCTTTCCTGTACGCCATGGGTCTTGCCGCATCCAGGGCAAATGCCAGCAGCCGCACAGGTTCATTTCGCATCAAAGGGCGACTCGATGCGCGCACCATGATCTCGGCCAAAAAACCATGCGGCATTCGGTGGCACGATGCCGGTCTGCTTCTTCTACGCCCCTGCACGGCGCGTGCATGCCACCGTCCCGCATCGATGTCCATGCAAGCGATGCGCGAGTCTGCCGGGCACAGACACTCCCGCATGCAAGCCGCGGCTGCCTGCGTATGAATGAGCGGCTCGTCCCCGGCGGCACGCGGTTCGGGGCCAGTCCGGCTGCGCTGGCAAGCTTCTTGTATGGATAGCCTGCCGTGGCATTTTGCGTTCGCAATCGACCGCCACGGCGACGTTGGCAACCAGACCCGAAGAAACCGCGTTCGCCCGGGACGGCGATCATGAAACGGTAGGTGTTCGATATGAATCATGACAACCACATGAGCAGGACGCGCAGTCAGGCCGTCGCGCAACAAACCGTCACCCGCAGCGAGGAGCATCCCGGTGTGGCGCTTCCCGTCGGGACGCACCTCGGCGAATTCGAGATCCTCGGATTGATCGGCGAAGGCGGATTCGGCATCGTCTACCTGGCCTACGATCATTCGCTCAACCGCCGCGTCGCCCTGAAGGAATACATGCCGTCCGGCCTGGTGGAACGCAACGCAAAAATGGCCGTGACGGTAAAGTCGCAACGCAACAGCCATGCTTTTTCGGTCGGCCTGAAAAGCTTCGTCAACGAGGCCAGGATGCTGGCGCAGTTCGACTCGCCTGCCCTCGTGAAGGTACACCGCTTCTGGGAAGAGAACGGCACGGCCTATATGGTGATGCCCTACTACGACGGCGTCACGCTGCGGCAGGCGGTGAAGGAACACCGGATCAAGCCGAACGAAAGCTGGATCAGGCTGCTGCTGTCCGACCTGTGCGATGCGATCGAGACCATTCACCGCGCGCAATGCTTTCACCGCGACATCGCGCCGGACAACATCCTGCTGCTCAAGGACGGACGGCCGCTGCTGCTCGACTTCGGTGCCGCGCGCATGGTGATCGGCGATCTGACCCAATGCCTTACGGTGATCCTCAAGCCGGGCTACGCACCGATCGAGCAGTACGCGGAAAACGGCGGCCTGCGCCAGGGACCCTGGACCGACATCTATGCGCTGGCCGGCGTGGTGTACTACCTGATCACCGGCATGGCGCCGCCGCCCTCGGTCGCGCGCATCGTTCACGATGAGCTGGTCCCGGCGCGCATCGCGGGCAAGGACAGGTACAGCGGCAACTTCCTGGCGGTCATCGACAAGGCGCTTGCCGTGAAGCCCGAACATCGCTTCCAGTCGATCGCCGAACTGCGTCATTCGCTGGACCTGATGGAGACCGTTCCGCGCTCCATGCCTCCGACGCGCTCGCAACGGCCCCAGGAAGACGACGCAACCCGCCGCGTCGATGCGACCGTCCCGACCGGGAACACCATGCACGCACCGCCGGCAGGCACCCGCCTGCGCTCCGGCGTGTACGGAGCCTATGGAAAGACCGCGTCCGCCTCGCCTTTCCAATGGATGGCGACAAGAATGCATGCCGCCGGTACATGGCCGAAATGGATCGCGGCCGGCGGCGTGCTCGTTGCGGGGCTGGCTTCGGGCTTGTATTTCGGAAGCCGCGAGACGGTCGTGGCACCGCTTGCGGTGTCGGATATATCGACGATGCAAGGCTCGTCGGGCGGCAGCGGCGTGACGGAAGAGGAAACGCCGAAGCCGGCGGCGTCCGTGCCATCGGCGGCGAGGAAGGCCTCGGTGCAGGGTCAGGTCCGGCCAGCCGCATCCATGCCGCCTGCGGCACCGGACAGGCCGGCAGCCGTGCCGCGCGGCGACGAACCGCAGCACGCCGAGCCAGCCGCCTCCAGGACCGTACCGGCCCCATCGCGCTCGTCCTCGGAAGAGAAGCTCTGGCGACGAACCGTCCTGGCGGATAACGCCATCGACTACGACAACTACCTGCGGGAATACCCGCAAGGCCAGTATGCCGCCATCGCGCGGCGCAAGCTTGAATCAATGCAGGCTGCGGCGACGCCGGCTCCGGTCACGGAGCAACGTGCCAGGGCAGCCGACACGAAAGCCGCCGAGACCAAGGCCGTCGAAAGCAAGGCCGCCGATAGCAAAGCTGCGGAAAGCAAAGCCGCCGCGGGCAGGCCCGCTGAAAGCCGGAACGAGGAAAATGCGGCTTCGGAGAATGCCGCTGCGGCGAGCACCGGCGCGGCGCAATCGCCATGGGCCGCCGAATCGAAGATGTGGGATATGGCGACCGCGATCAACCAGGAGCCTGCCTACGAATCCTACTTGCGCAAGTATCCGCAGGGACGCTTCGCCGCACTTGCCCGCGACAAACTGGCCGGCCTCAAACCCTCCACGCCGGCTGCCGAGCCGGCCCCTGCCGAATCCCCGGCGCCCGCGCCGTCGGCGAAGGCACGCGAGCCTGCACAGCCGGCAGCCGGCAACAGCGAACCCCGGATGCCGGAACGGCAGGCCAACCTGAAACCCCTTTCCCCGTCCGCACCGGCGGCACGCACCGACATCCGCACGGAGGCACGCACCGACGCGGATTCCGAGTCGAAGCCGGCCGCCGAGTCGCCTGCCGCAGGTCGCAGGACCATGAAGGCGGGCGACCAGACATTGATCGGCGATTTCGTTTCCGATCCGGTCACGGGCGTCCTGTCCGGGACCGGCAGGATCATCTGGACCGACGGCAACCGGTTCGAAGGCACGCTGGTCAAGGGCGTGAAGGAAGGAAAAGGAAAATTCACCTGGCACAACGGCCAGCGGTACACCGGCGACTGGTCGAAAGACGCGCCCAACGGCAAGGGCACGATCGAATACGCCAACGGAATACGCTACCAGGGCGATGTCAGGGACGGCATGCCGCATGGCCAGGGAACCCTGTGGTTCCGCGACGGCGATGTCTACAAAGGATCCTGGGTGCAGGGCCGCTCTCACGGACAAGGCCGCTACACCTGGGCCAACGGCAGCTATTGGGAAGGCGAGTTCAGGGACGACAAGCGCACCGAAAACGGCAAGATGGTCTTTGCCGACAAGGCGGACAGTTCCGCGCAGATGAGGAACTGATCCGCATGTGATCCGTATTGCGGGCGACTACTTCAAGGCACCGAAGACCTTGCCGATGATCTTGCTGCCGGTGCCGACCGGGTCACTTCGTATCGCCCTTTCTTCTTCGGCAATGATGGTGAACAGGCCGTCGAGCGCCCGTTGCGTCACATAATCTTCCACGGTCGTTTGCTGCGATCCGATGCCGAGTTTCGATACCTGGGCCATCGTGCCGTTGTACTTGGCGGAAAGGTCCGAGCGGTCGGTCACCTTTTTCACGATGGGCAGGAACTTGACGGCAAGCTGTGCCGATGTCTTGTCGCGGAAAAAATCCGTCACCGATGTATCGCCGCCGGTGAGGATCTGCTTGGCATCGGAGACCGACATCGACCGGACGGCATTGAGCAATAGCGGCTTGGCCATGGGCACCGCCGACTCCGCCGCATGATTCATCGATACCACCAGGTCATCGAGCTGTTGTCCCTGCCCGGTCATTTTCAGGACCGGGCGGGCTTTCTCGAGGATGGGCGGGAGCTTGATCTTGACTTTGTCGTTGTTGAGGAAGCCGTTTGGCACGCCCAGTTTCTCGACGGCTGCGACCGAGCCTTTTTCCAGTGCGGCTTTTAGTCCGTTCGATGCGTCGGCGTTGGAGAGGTCGGCCAGCGAGGCGGCCATGGCGCTGGAGACCAGGAACGGGGCGGCGAGGAGGAGAGACTTTGTGTTGAGGAATTTGAGCATGGGGGACTCCGTGGTGCGGGGTGGGGATTGAGCGGATATGAGTTGGCAGTGTATGCCAGTCGGGGCGAATGTGCGATCACTGCCACATGAATACCTGTCGCACACTTCTGCCAAACCTTTGTCATTCCCGTGAAGACGGGAATCCAGAGCGACGGAGTGTCTCCGGCGATACTCACCGCTGTCATTCCCGCGCAGGCGGGAATCCAGAGCGACGAAGTGTCTCCGGTAATTTAACTCCTACTTTTCTTCGAAGAGCCTAGCCGGGACTGGCCCCGGCGGGCCACCTTCTTTTTTGCTTCGCCAAAAAAGAAGGCAAAAAAGGCGACCGCAAAGTCGCTGCCCCTTCGGGGTTCCCGAGGAAGTGACGCACCAAGCGGGAAGCGAAATAAACTCGCCTTCGGCTCAGACAAATTTCGCTTCTTTATCCGCTCGGCACATCACTTCCTCGGCAGCACCACAGCGGATTTCAATAACCACAGCCTCTTTATGTTCACTTAGTCGGATTTGGCAGGCGGCCCGCAGTTTATTACGCCCCCGACTCACGCCCATTCGGCTCCGGCTGCCGCACCCGAAAATCCTTCGAATGAATCCCGTGTTTCTTCAGCAGCATCTGCAGGTGCGACCGGTTCATGTCGCAGCGCCTGGCCAGTTCGGCTACCGTGCCCCGCGTTTCCCGCAAGCCGCGTTCGAGGAAGGCGCGTTCCGCCTCGTCGCTTGCGGCACGCTTGGCGTCGGTGAGCGAGGATGGGTGCGCGGAGAGCGTCGTTGATGCCGGCGAGGGTTGCATAACGCCGGCGCCGATGCCGGCGCTGCTTGACGGCGGTGCCGGCCGGATGTCTTCGGGGAGATGGGTGATGTCGGCGATTTCCCCGCCGAGGCAGGCGATGCGGTAGACGAGGTTGCGCAGCTCGCGGATGTTGCCGGGATAGGCGTAGTTCATCATGAAATCGCGCAGGCGCGGGGTCATTTTCACCGGGCGCCGCTTTAGCGTTTCCGCCGATTCGTCAGCATAGTAGGCGAGCAGCAACGGAATCTCGTCCTTGCGTTCGCGCAGCGCGGGCAGGGTGAGATGGATCACGCTGAGCCTGTAGAACAAATCTTCACGGAACGTGCCCTGCTCGATCAGGCGGCGCAGGTTCTTGTTGGTGGCGGCGACGATGCGTGCATCGACCGGGATCGGTTCATCGGATCCGACACGCTGTATTTCATGCGACTGCAGGACACGCAGCAGCTTGACCTGCCCGGCCAGCGGCAACTCGCCGATTTCATCGAGAAAGATCGTGCCCTTGTGCGCGCTTTCGAATTTTCCGCGGCGATCGTTGACCGCTCCGGTGAACGATCCCTTCTTGTGACCGAACAGTTCGGATTCCAGCAGGTTGTCGGGAATGGCGCCGCAGTTGACGGAGATATACGGCTTGTCGGCGCGCGATCCGTTGGCATGGATCACTTTTGCCATCAGTTCCTTGCCGGTGCCGCTTTCACCATCGATGAGGACAGGGAGGTCGGTGGGCGCCGCCTTTTCGGCAACCTCGAGCGCGTCGAGCAGCTTCGGGTTGTCGCCGAAGATGCCTTCGAACACGAAGCTGCGTGCCAGCAACGCCTTGCGCCGTTCGCCTTGCGATTGCGGCACCGGCGGCATCATTGGCAGTTCCGCACTCGCTGCGCGGACGAACCGCTCCTTGTGCGATATCTGCATCACTTCATCGCGCAGCGCCGTGACCTGCCGCAGGAGCTTGTCGATGTCCGTCCGCTCGAGACGCGACGCCCATCGAAGCGATGAACGAAGAATCTCGATTTTTTCAATCAGGCCCGCGTGCGAGATCGCCGAGCCGCCATCATCATCCTGGTCGAGTATTTTCATGCCGCGCTGAGTTGTTTTTGAACGAGCTGGTAATACATTCCCCGCCGGGCGACGAGTTCGTCGTGGCGGCCCTGTTCGACGACCGATCCCTCGTACAGCACCAGGATCTTGTCTGCCTGCATGATGGTGCTGAGGCGGTGCGCGATGATGACCGCGGTACGCCCTTTCAGAATTTCATGCATGTTGCCGATGATATTGCTTTCCGATTGCGTATCCAGCGCCGATGTCGCTTCATCGAACACCAGCAGGTGCGGGTCGTGATAGAGCGCCCGGGCGATGCACAGGCGCTGGATCTGCCCGCCCGACAAGCCGACGCCGCGCTCGCCGACGATCTGCTCATATCCCATCGGCATCTTCGCAATGAACGCATGGGCATCCGCCATCTTCGCGACTTCCTCGATGCGGCGGCGATCGGGGCTTTCATCTCCGCTGGCAATGTTTTCCGCGAGCGTGCCGGAGAACAGCAGGTTGCTTTGCATGACATAACCCACCTGCGCCCGGTAATACTCCTTATCGATGATGCTCAGGTCATAGCCGTCCACCATGATCTTTCCCTCGGTGGGCGGATAGAAGGCGACCAGCAGCTTGGCAAGCGTGGTTTTTCCGGAACCGCTGCGCCCGACGATAGCCACCAGTTCACCCGGCTTGATCTCCAGGTTGATGTTTTCCAGCACATAGGGATCGTCATTGCCGCCATAGCGGAAGTACACGTTTTCGAGCTTGATATCTCCCCGCAGGTCCGGCAGCAGCACACGCGACGACAGATCGCTTGCCTTCTGTTCCGGCTCGATGTCCAGGACGTCGCCGAGACGCTCCATGGCCACGCCGGCATCGTTCAACCGGCTCCACAAGCCGACCAGCCCCATCAGCGGCGCGAGCACGCTGCCCATCAATGCATTGAAGGCGATCAGCTGGCCGATGGTCAGTTCCCGCGCCAGGACGAGGTTGGCGCCGACCCACAGGATGGCGATGGTGGTGGCGGCATGCAGCAACTGGCTGCCGAGAGACACCAGGATGTTGAATGATTGCGCCCGGTACTGGACTTCGAGCGACTTCGCATACTTCTTCTCCCACTTGAGCCGGATCGGCCGCTCGATGCCCATGCCCTTGATCGTCTCCACGCCGCCCAGCGTTTCCATCAGGTAGGCCTTCGCATCGGTGGCCGTCGCGAATCCCTCCCGCGCATAACTCTTGATCTTCGGCGTCACCAGAACCGTCAGCAGCATGATCGGTATCACGAAGGCGATCAGCACCAGCGTCATCTTCACGTTGTAGAGGAACAGGATGGTGAAGTAGATGAAGACCATCAGCAGGTTGAGCACCGTCGTCACTGTCGATTCCGTCAGGAACGAACGTATCGTCATGTTCTCCTCGAAGCGCGCCAGGATGTCTCCCGCCTTGCGTTTTGCGAAGAAGGAGAACGGCAGCGACATGGTGTGCTTGAAAAACTGCGACATCATCGCGAAGTCCATGTTGCGCACCATGAAGTTCGCGAGATAGGCGCGGATCGTCGTCATGATCTGCGTAAATACCGTCGATACGATGAGGCCGGTGATCAGCAGGTGCAGCAGGCCGAAGTTCTGGTGCACGATGACGCCGTCCAGCACATTCTGGATGATTACCGGCGGCACGATGCCCAATACCTGGATCACGAAGGTGGCGATGAACAGATTGGCGAGGATCTTCTTGTACGGACGCAGGTAACCGATGAACCGGATCCATGGCGAGCGTTCCACTTCGAGCTGGACCAGGTTGTCGCCCGGCGTAAATACCAGGCAGGTGCCGTGCCATCCGCGCTCGAATTCCTCCACGCTCATCTTGCGGAAGCCCAGCGCCGGGTCCGCCATCCATACCTGCTGCTTCGATACGCCGTACACGACGACGTAGTGATAGCCTTCCCAATGGACGATGAACGGCAGGTCGAAGCCCAGCAGCGCTTCATAGGTGCACTGCACCCCGCGCGTCGTGAAACCGAGCGTGTCGCCGGCACGGGCCAAGCTTTCCAGCGTCGCACCCTGCGTCGTGACGTTCGCCAGTTCCCGCAGCTTTCCAAGCGTCATCTGGATGCCGTAGTGCCGGCACAGCATGGCAAGGCAGGCCGCGCCGCAATCCATTTCCTCCGCCTGCTCCACCAGCGGAAAGCGGCGGATGACACGCTCGCCCATTTGCGGCTTCGATTGCAGGTCGAGCAGCACCGGCCGCTTGCGCCGCTCCGCCAGCTTTTTCTGCCGCTGCACTTCCCTTTCGACAACGCGGGTGCGCTCTTCCAGTACCTCACGCAGCTTCGGATTGCGCTCCAGCAGGAAGTGCACGGTCTTCTCGGGAATGACGAGCAGCGTCGTGTCGGTATTGGCGATGACGGTCGCCACCTGCTCCTGCCGCATCAGGCAGGCTTTTTCGCCGAAGATCTCACCCTGGCGCAGGGTCGCCAGCGGATAGTCGGTGCCTTCCTCGTTGCGCACCACCCGGACCTCGCCGTGACGCACCACGTACAGGCGCCGGTCCTCGCGCGAATCCTGTTTCAGGATTTCCTTGCCGGCGGCCGCGCGCTTGACGCCGACGCTGAGGATCATTTCCTCGAGCTCTTTCTTGCTCACCTTGTTGCGCAGGTCGAACATGCGCGCCACGAAACCGCCGGCCGAATTGATCGCCACGTAACTGCTGATGAACGCCGCCGCGGAAGGATTGCCGGCAAGGACCGGTTCGATCGACGGGCGCGGAATGAACACCACTTCCACCTTGCCGGACGCGCGTACCGACGATTCATGATGGTAATCGCGCAGCATGGCGATCTCGGCAAACACTTCGTTTGCCTTGCGCACGCCCATGCTGATCTCCCTGCCGTTTTCCTCGGTGAACATCCGCACCGATCCGGACTTGATCAGGTACAGTCCGCCGGCCGGGTCGCCGGCGTTGCATATGGTGTCGCCGAACGCATAGAACCTGGACTCCGCATGTTCCGCCAGCCGCTCCAGTTCATCGGGCGTGAAAGACGAAACAATCTCCACCGATGCAAGGAATTTCGCCAGGGAGTGCGATTTTGATGGTGTATCCATAATGCCTTTCCGGGGCTGCATGGAATTGCAGGACTGCTGCCGGCGCACTTGATTGACAGCTTGCATCGGTTACCGGCATTTCGCCGGCGGTGCCGCTTGGCAAACGCAACGAGCACACAACGATCGCCGGCGCGTGTGCGCCGGAAACTCCTTCAGCAGACTTCGATGATGTGTTCCTGCGCCCGGGCCATCAGCCATTGCTCGCGGAGAAGGCTCTTTATCTGGATGACGGTTTCTTCATCGAGGGTGGCGGGATGCTTGGCATTCACCCTGAAAATCTCGAAGGACGAGCGGTCCGCCGATGGGAACGGACCAAGCAGGTCGCCCACCGATGCATTGAATACCTTTGCCTCGATATCGCTGCGCAACGACCCCCGCAGCACCTTGCCGATCAGGCCGCCCTTTGCCTGCGTATCGGCAAGGGAATGCTCGGTGGCCATTTCCTCGAAGCTGTCCGGATCGTCATTCAGGATGGAAATCATCTCCTTCGCCTTGCCCTCGGAATCCAGCACGATATGACTGATCTCGATGCTGTCGAACTTCGGTGAATGCAACTGGAAATATTCATCGATGGCGGCGTCGCTGCACACCTGCTGCATCATCTTTTCCTGGCACAGGGTATCGGTGATGAAGGCCTCGAAGTCATCGAGGCTGACACCGAGGGCATCGAGGTAGCGATTGGTATCCGCCGCGCGATGCAGGCCTTTTATCCGGCGGAACTGATCGGCGCGTTCCTGGATGTCGTCGGGCGAGATGCGCACGCCCTGCTTCCTCGCCGCATGAACGGTGATCCTGTCGCGGACCACTTGATCGATCAATCCTTCGAACTGGCCGGAAAGTTTCAGGTTCTTGATGAAGTCGTTGTCTTCGATGGTTTCATCGTCGATACGTACAATTGCCGCCATTTGATCTGCTCCTTGGGTGATGGAGAATCCATATCCGGCGGGGACCGCGCCGGCATCGATCTCCGCTTTCTGGCGGGAAATCGCTGACCGGGTCATGGTCCCGACGGATGCGGATACAAGACACGATATGGATATGTCTGATCGCTGCGAACGTGGCTGGTGAACTATAAGCCCAGCAGGGCCTGGATAAGCGCAACCGCGTTGAACCAAATTCGAGCTTGATCAAACTTGATGTTGATAGTCCGGTGTAGGCAAACCAGCAAAGCGCTCGCTGCGGTGTCGGCCCTTGCGAAGCCCGATGCACCGCGCAATGCGTTGCCAGCGTTGAGCAGGAACCGCATCAGTAGTTTCCGCTTTCATCCTGATAGGGCACGCAGATGCCGTTGTTGCATTCAGACTCGCCAACGCGTTCGTCGTAGCTTTTGTAGTTGCAGGCAAAGAGCAGGGGAAAGAAGCCGCCGATGATCGCGGACATGGATCGCGTGTCGAGCTCGGCATTGTTCGGAAGATCGTGCACTATCAGCGTGGGTTTCATGATGATGCTCCTGTGGGTTCGATGGATGCAGGCGGCAGGTTGTGCCTGGTCGAACAACAGCACAGGGCATGCCAGCATGGGACTCACGCCGGACGCATTTGCCTAAGTAATTGAAAGGACTGGGGAAATGGGGAAAGCAGGCGGGCTGGATGCATTCACCCGCTTTCATGCAGCAGCGAAATTGTTCGGATGGATCAAACACTTTCCGCGGCATTTGTCGGCGCACGCACGACACCATGGACAAAGCGGCATCGCTGTTCCGCAGCCGGATGATCGCATCGACCACATCGACTTATGTGCTGCAAGCGTGTCATCGAAGCATGCGGCAGCGGCCTGCGGCATTCACAGCGATCGCGCGATCACTTCCTTCATGATTTCATTCGTGCCGCCATAGATGCGCTGGATGCGGGCATCGACATACATGCGTCCGATCAGGTATTCGTTCATATAGCCATAGCCGCCGAACAGTTGCAGGCATTCATCGACGACCTTGTTCTGCAGATCGCTGGTCCAGTACTTGACCATCGAGGCCGACGCGGTATCCAGCTTTCCGGCGACCAGGTCCTCGATGCACCGGTCGACGAACACCCGGGCCACCTTCACCTGGGTTGCGATTTCCGCAAGCTTGAACCGGGTGTTCTGGAATTGCCCGATCGGCTGGCCGAACGCTTCCCTGTCGCGGGTGTATTGCAGCGTTGCTTCGTAAGCGCCTTCCATTGCGGCGACGGCGGACACGCCGATGATTGTGCGCTCGTAAGGAAGGTCGCCCATGAGCTGCTGGAAGCCCCTGCCCTCCACGCCGCCCAGCAGATCATCGGCGCCCACATGCACATTGTCGAAGAACAGCTCGGCGGTATCCTGTGCCTTCAGGCCGATCTTGTCGAGCAGGCGGCCGATCCGGTATCCCTGCTTGTCCTTCGTTTCCACGATGAGGATGGAGATGCCCTTCGCCTTCTGCGCCGGGTCGGTCTTCGCGACAACCAGCACCAGACCTGCCAGGAATCCGTTCGTGATGAAGGTCTTCGACCCGTTGATCGCATAGCCGTCGCCGCGCCGCTCGGCCCGCGTGCGGATACCTTGCAGATCGGAGCCGGCGCCCGGTTCCGTCATCGCGATGGCGCCGATCAGCTCGCCGCGCGCCATGCGCGGCAGGTAGCGCTGCTTCTGTTCCTCGGTGCCGTGATTGAGGAGATAGTGAGCGACGATGCTGTGCACCGACGCATTCATGCCGGTGAGGCTGCGGCGCGCCATCTCCTCGCAGAATATCGCCTCATGGCGGAAGTCGCCGCCGCCTCCGCCATACTGTTCCGGTATGTCCGCACAGAGGAGGCCGAGCTCTCCCGCCTTGCGCCAGATTTCCTTTCCGACATGCCCGCGCTTGCGCGCTGCTTCATCGTCGGGAACCATCTCGTTCTCGATGAAGCGAATGACCGTGTCCCGCACCATTTCCAGTTCGTCATTCATCCATGATCGGCTGAAGTCGATTGCCATGCTGTCTGTCTCCGTGTAATAAATTTTCACCGGCGCCACGAAGGGATAGCCGTCAAATTTCCTCGTACGCCCGCTGATACAATACGTCGATCTTGCAACCCAGGCAATCCTCAGCGGTGTCCGAAACCGGCAATATGAAAACATACCTGTCATTGATTGCATTGATGTTTCCGTATGCAGCAAGCGCCGCCACCCTGACCGTCGCCGTCGCCGCCAATGTGCAGTACGCATTCGACGATATCAGCGCCGCCTTCAGGAAGGAAACCGGCCACGATCTCCGGCCCGTCTACAACTCCTCCGGCAAGTTCGTCGCCCAGATCATGAACGGCGCGCCGTTCATGATC
>NZ_DAIUCO010000134.1:0-13766 GCF_036846085.1 Noviherbaspirillum sp.
ATCCTTTTTCGCGATGCCGGGCGGCAGCGTCACTTCGATAAGCGCATCGCCTCCGCTCACCGTATCGGACCTGGATGAAATAACGCGGATGGAACTCGACGCCGGCGTTGCCTGGTTCGACTGGGCAGCCGGTACTGCGCCGCCGTTGTTCATCGTGATGGTTTGTGGCGAATTGCCACTGTCTCCTCCGCATGCGGCCAGTGAAACCACGAGTGCGGAGACGGATAAGCGTCCTGCGAACGCCATGTCTCTTGTAGTAGGGAGCATCTTGTTTGCCTAAAGTAAGTAGAAGCTCCCTGATAACGCCGTATTTATATTTTTTTAACCATAGTAGAAGTGAAGGGTCGGAGAGGCTTGAGGATAATCAAACCGATCGGAATGCGGCAGGCGCGGTCCGGGATTGGCGCCACGCAGCGTTTCGCACTGCGGGCGGCATGCTGAACGCGCAGCCACGCTGCGCGATGCCTTTGCGACGCGGCTTGTGCGGTCGTCGTCCGGCACCAGGGATCGTCACATGACTTGCTGTATCGCCCGCCGCATGCCGCCGAAGCGCTTGCGGTACTGCGCCGGCGTCAGGTTGACATGCCTGCGGAAGAGCCTGCCGAAGAATCCGGCATCTTCATATCCGACCTGGTTGACAATCGCCTCTACCGGCTCGTTGCCCGCTTCGAGCATCTGCTTGGCTTCTTCAAGACGAAGGGTGTGCACGTATTCCAGCGGCGACATGCCGGTGGCCTGCTCGAAGCGGCGCTTGAAGGAACGCTCCGGGATGCCGCTGTACTGAATCAGGGCGGCCACCGGTGATGGTTCCGCATAATGATCGGCAATCCATGTCTGGCATCGGGCAATAGCGGCATCTTCAACCTGCCCGGTCCGGGCCAGGCTGGCGAACGGTTGCTGGCCGATGTTATTCCAGTCCACCAGGTTAACCCGGGCCGTCTGCATGGCGACTTCCACGCCGGCAAGCCGGGCGATGAGGTACAAGGCGAGATCGAGCCACGACGTGCCGCCGCCCGCCATGATCAGGCGCTGGCCTTCACCCGAGGCAACCAGGGCGCGCTGCATCCGCACCTTGACGTTGGGATAGCGGCGCGCCATCAGGTCGCAATAGGCCCAATGCGTCGTCGCCTCGCAGCCATCCAGCAACCCGGCTTCGGCAAGCAGGATGGCGCCCGAGCAGGCGGTGGCCAGTATTTTCCCGGCCGCATGACAGGCCCGCAGGCAGGCAATTTCTTCGAGAAAGCGGCCATCCAGCGGCGTGCCGGGAGGAACCATCAGTTCCGGCACGCAGATCACATCGGCGTCCATGCAGGCGGCCAGGGATGTGTCCGGCGTGATGCGGACATTGTTGCCGGCAACGAAGGAATCGCCGTGGCAGGACACGACCTGCGGCACCATGGCGACCACGCCGGCGCGCCCTTCCACGATCTGCGCCCAGTCCCGCCCGGCGGACATAAACATGTCGTACATCCCGTAGACCACCGACGCAGAGGTTTCGGGCATCGCGAGGATGGCAATGCGGACAGGCGCCTTCGCATTCATGGCCGCTTTGTCCGTTTTGCCCGTTTTTTTGCCGAAATGGCTTTAGTGCCGCAGAACCGCGGGCCGTATCCTTTCAACCTGTCCCGCGACAACGCCCTGAAGAGAACTTTCATGTCCACCCCCACCGCACTGATCACCGATCCCGTGTCACTGCCGCTGCTCTTCCTGTCTGGCGCCCTCATGCTCCGGGAAGCAATGTTCGCCGCCCGGCGTCTGGCCGCCGTCAACCGCCGGAAGATCAGGGGCCGGAAGGCATCCTTATTTTACTTCTTCCAGTCTTCCTCGCCGTCCATGCTGCGGGCGAAACGATTGTCAGCGGTTCGGCCGGCCGGCTCGGCCATATCGTCCAGCGCCCGGAAAATCATTCGCATCATCACGTACGCGGCGTGCATGCCGGCAATCATGGCGACCTGCAGATCGTCGGCATCCTGTTCGGCACCTTTCACAACCCCGCCGGCTTCAGCGCGCAGCCCGGCTTCTACGACGGCGCATCGCGGCGCGTGACAGACATGCTGCTGTTTCGCGATGTGTCGCACTTCCATGGAGAGCAACAATGAGCAAGTACCGCCACAACCTGCCGCAGCTTGGCGACCGCCTTTTCATGACCGAAGGCGGGCTGGAAACCACGCTGATTTTTCAGAACGGCATCGACCTTCCCTACTTCGCCTCCTTCGACCTGCTCAAGGACCACGCAGGTACCACGGTGCTGGAGGACTATTACAAGCGCTTTGCCGCAATGGCGGTCGAGCGCGGCATCGGTGCCGTGCTGGAGGCGCCGACCTGGCGCGCCAACCCGGACTGGGCATCAAAGCTCGGATATAGCGCCGACATGCTTGCCGAAGCAAACAGGAAAGCAATCTCGCTTCTGCTGCGGGTGCGCGCCACATACGAGGCGCCAGGGAGCCCGATCGTCGTCAGCGGCAACCTGGGCCCGCGCGGCGACGGCTACCGCGCCGATGCGCGCATGACCATGGAGGATGCGCGCGCCTATCACCTGCCGCAAATCGATACATTCGCCGGAACCGACGCCGATATGGTCGCCGCATTCACGATGAATTACATCGACGAGGCGATCGGCATCGTCAGGGCGGCACAAACCTGCGGGATGCCGGTCGCGATTTCGTTCACCCTGGAAACGGATGGCAGGTTGCCGTCCGGCGACACGCTCCGGGAGGCGATCGAGCGAACCGATGCACAGACGGATGGCTATGCGGTCTACTACATGATCAACTGCGCGCACCCCACGCATTTCGAGACCGTCCTGCAGGACGGCGGCGGGTGGCGGCAGCGCCTGCGCGGATTGCGCGCGAACGCGTCGCGGCGCAGCCATGCCGAACTGGATGAAGCAATTGACCTGGATGACGGCGACCCGCAGGAACTGGGGATGCAATACCGCTCACTGCGTTCCGTCTTGCCCGGATTGGTGGTTGTCGGAGGATGCTGCGGAACAGATCACCGGCATGTGGATGCGGTATGCCGGAGCATGGCTGCCTGACGGCGCGAGTCCGATTCGATCAGGCCTGTTCAGGTCCGGAAAGATGCCCGGACCTGAATACGTTGCACGTCGCGTGCCTCATTCGGCGGATGCATCGACCTGGAAGGGTTTGTCGTACTCGGCGATCTGGTTGTGGGCCAGTCCTCCGTGCTGTGCCGACGCGAGATTCGTGCTTGCGCAGCCCGACAGGGCGAGTGCGGCGATGGATACGACGATGGAAACCAGTCGGAAACCGGTACTTCCCGTTCGTCCGTTGGGGGTGGTGAAGCCGTTCATGTGATTCTCCAAGAGGTTGAGTCTCTCCCCGATGGCTTGCTTGCACGCGATAAGGCTGGTCGGGTTATTGCCTGAAACGGCCCGAGGCGAGCGGGCCTTGATGCAGTATCGCCTACATTACTTACATCAGCCCTTCAGGCAGTCGCTCATAAACTTCTTGCGCTCGTCGCCCTTCATTCCTTTTGCGTCCGCGTTGCACGACTTCATCTTGTCCTGCTGCGCCTTCTGTGCGGTACTGGCTTTCGGCTTGGCGGACAGGCAGTCCTTCATGAAGGCCTTGCGTTCATCGCCCTTCATCCCCGCCGCGTCCTTGTTGCAGCTTGCCATCTTGCTTTGCTGCTCGGTCTTCGGCCCATCGCTGGCGGCCGCTTTTTCTTTCTCAGTATGCGCCGCGGCGAATGCGGATCCGGTAAAGGCCAGCGCGGCAATGATGGCGAATAATTTCTTCATGGCTGTTCTCCTTGGGTTTTTATGATTGGAAACGATCTCATTGTCACTCCCACGTCGCCATGGCTTCCTTGCTTGCTATTTCGATAGCGGCTTGGTTATCTGGATTATAGGATTGACCGGCCGGATTGCGCCGGCAAGGTGTTTATCCATATCAACCGAAGGCGATAAAGCCGGCTTTTCCGGACCGGAATGCCACGCCGCGACTTGACGGGCTGAACTATTTGGGCCGCGCCACGGACGAATCAGTGTGCGTGAGACTTCCCCGCACCCATCCAGGACGCATTGACTTGTGCGCAAGCAATGCAGCCTCTTTCCGAAAGCGTCTTTGTATGCTGCTGAGTCATGAAGCCGAAGTGGTATGGAAGAACCCCGGCATGTTCACCATGCGCACGGTGAAGGCCTTTCGTGCCAACCAGGGTCTGCTGCTGGCGGGCGCGGTCGCCTATTATTCCCTGCTGTCCATCGTGCCGCTCCTGATCCTGATCGTCATCGCCCTGTCGCATGTGATCGACGAGACAGAACTACTATTGACGCTCGGCAGGTACCTGGAATGGCTGATTCCCGGCCAGTCCCAACCAATCATCATCGAACTGGCCAACTTCATGACGCACAGCGATGTGATCGGCTGGGTGCTGCTGGCGACGATGCTGTTCTTCAGTTCACTTGCCTTTACCGTCCTGGAGAATGCGATGTCGGTGATCTTCGTTCACCGCGTCGCGATTCACCGCCGGCATTTCCTGGTTTCGGCAATCCTGCCGTATTGCTACATCCTGTCGCTCGGCGTCGGGCTGCTGCTGGTAACGCTGGTGGCCGGCAGCCTGCAGGCGATGGGCGAGGAAAGCGTGCACATCCTCGGCCGAAGCTGGTCGCTCGGCGGCGTATCCGGCGTATTGCTGTACCTGCTCGGACTGGTCGGCGAAATCTTCGTACTGACCTCGGTCTATCTCGTCATGCCGGTCGGGCGGCTGTCGCTGCGGCGCGCATTGCTCGGCGGCGTGACCGCGGCCTTGCTGTGGGAGGTGACGCGCCATGTCCTCGTGTGGTACTTCGGCACCCTGTCCCAGGTGAGCACGGTGTACGGCTCGCTGACGACTTCGATCATCGTGCTGTTGTCGCTGGAGATCGGCGCGGGCCTGCTGCTGTTCGGCGCCCAGGTGATCTCGGAATACGAACGCGTCGGCAGGGAACGCGAAGACGCGCCGCCGGTGCCGTTTCACACGACCGGGTGACCGCTGCATGATTGTTCATGATGGCGACACCAGCCGGTCGCGCCTGGCGAGCGACGGAAACAGTTTGATCCATGCCGCCACGATGGCCAGCGTTCCCAGGCCGCCGATCAGCACGGAAGGCACCGCCCCGAACCAGGCGGCGGTGACCCCCGACTCGAATTCCCCGAGCTGGTTGGACGCGCCGATGAACACCGAATTGACCGCGCTGACGCGCCCGCGCATGTCGTTGGGCGTATCCAGCTGTACCAGCGACTGGCGGATGACGACCGACACCATGTCGAACATGCCGGACAGTGCCAGCGCCACCAGCGATAGAAGGAACGATGTGGAGACGGCAAACACCAGGATTGCCACGCCATAGAGCGCGACCGACCCGAACATCACTTTTCCGGCGTTGCGCATGATCGGGCGTTGCGCAAGATAGATCGACATGACGAGGGCGCCAACCGCCGGTGCGCCCCGCAGCAGGCCCAGTCCCCAGGGGCCGACATGCAGGATGTCCTTCGCATAGATAGGCAGCAGCGCCACGGCGCCGCCCAGCAGTACGGCGAACAGGTCGAGCGATATCGCGCCGAGGATATCCTTGCGCCGCCAGATGTAGTCGATGCCTGCAAACAGCGTTTGCAGGGTCACAGGCTCGCGCGGGCGCGGCGCTTCCTGGATCCGGATGCATAACATGGCCGTGATGGCGGCGGCGAACAATACCCCGGACAGCAGATAGACCACCTGCGCACCGGCGACATAGACGAAGCCGCCGATTGCCGGCCCGAGGATGACCGCCGCCTGGGTGCCGGACGAGACCGTTGCCAGCGCCCGCGGCAGCACGGCGGCCGGCACCAGTTGCGGCGCCAGCGCCTGCTGCGTCGGCATCTGGAATGCCTTGGCGATGCCGAGCGCGACCGATGCCAGCAATATGGCGTCGCGGCTGAGCCAGCCTTGCATCGTTCCCGCCACCAGAAAGACGGTAATCGTCATCTGCGCACCCAGGCACCAGGCCATCACGAGGCGCCGGTCGAGCCGGTCGGCCACCTGGCCGGCGACCAGGGTCAGGACCAGTGACGGCAGGAACTGGGCCAGTCCCACGAGGCCAAGGTCCCAGGCACTATCGGTCAGGTCGTACATTTGCCAGGCCAGGATGACCATCATCATCTGGTTTGCGACGGCGGAGGCAATGCGACTAAGGAAGAAATAACGGAAGGAGGGATGGGTGAATAATGGGTTTTTCATTGCATGTATTGCAGGCAACCGTTCCGACCCGGCACGATTGCGGCGTAAAGGAAAGGCATTCTACGCAAAGGCCCTCATCCAGTCCCGGCACCCGCATGAAGAACACGCCGCCCGATGTCATGTTCCCATATTGGAATTTTCGCGACGCACCCTTCCTGAAAAAATTTTCTGGCGCGGGAGACAATCTGCTTCCATCGACCACCCATGTCCAAAGGCGCGTAAAAGCCAGGCAATTTCTATTGGGATGAAAATGGAACTACCGAACATCACATCGCTTTTTGGAACACCTATTCCTGCCAGCACTTTCGCCCAGCCATCGGGACAAGTCAGCTTGTTCGACCCGGGCGACATTCGGGATCCGTTCAGCAGTTTTGGCGTAAATTCACCTCTGAATCTCAACACCAGCCCGCTCCTGGATTTTGGCTTCAATCCGTTGACGGGCAATTCAGGCAACTTCATGGAATCATTCAACCAGATGCTGCTGATGGTGTTGACCGGGCTCAGCGGCCTGTCGAACGGCAATTCCGGTATGGGAAGCCTGTTTAGTCCCACGGCGACGAATCCAGCCGACCTCCGGTCGCCCGCATCATTCGATGCTGCGCCGCCGGGCGATCTTTCCAGAACGACGAGCCTCTCTTCTTCCGTGAATTTGCCGCCAGCCGGCGATCCCGGAAGCTATGCCACGAATCTTGAAGAGGCGAAGTTGACGACAAATCCCAGGTTCATGCCGATCGACCGTGGCGAGGAGGATGAGAAGGCGTGGAATGCACGGATCGTCGACCAGCCGTCGTTCGGCCGGGCCGTCGACGAGGTGGCGCTCGAGTATGGCCTGGACCCGAACCTGTTCCGCGCGCAGCTCCAGAAGGAATCGGGCGCCTTCAGCCGCGATTACCGCGATGCCATGAAACTCGTGGGCGACACAGACCGGATTCCGCAAAACAATGCGTCACTCGGACTCGGCCAGATCTCCAGGCAGTTTCTTGGTGAGGATGGCATCTGGCGCCACGGCGGCCCGGTCGATCCGAGGGTGGGCGGAAAGCCGGTGAGCGTCGAGGACTACAACAACAGCGTGATCCTCCAGCTTCGCGTGGCGGCGGCCAACACGGCGATGCGCATTGAAGATCACGGCGGATTGGAAAATGGCTTGCGCTATTACGTCAGCGGCACTTCCAACCCCAACCAGAAGGGCAACGAGTATCTCGCCGGAATCAACGACATCATGCAGAACAAGGAGTACATGAATATCGGCCGTTGAGGGAGCGGATGCGGAGCATGAATGCAACCGGCACGTATCACCGCGCCGGCATTGGTGACGAACTATTTTTCGATCGCCAGCAGCTCGATCTCGAAAAACAGGGTGCTGTTCGGCGGGATGGTTCCGGGAACGCCGCGCGTGCCGTAGGCGGTCTGCGGCGGACAGGTCAGCTTGGCTTTGCCGCCGACCTTGATCTTCTGCACGCCCTCCGTCCAGCAAGGGACGACACGTGACAGCGGGAAGGTGATCGCTTCGTTACGCTTGTACGAGCTGTCGAACTCGGTGCCGTTTTCAAGGGTTCCCTTGTAATGCACTTTTACCTTGTCGGACGCCTTCGGACTCTCGCCCTTGCCTTCCTTGAGGGTTTCGACGATCACGCCGGACGGCAGCTTTTCCGGTGCGCTGGAATGCGACGCGGCGAAGGCGGAGGCGGAAACGGCGAAGAGAAGGGGGAAAAGCAGTTTCATACGATCCTTTTTGATAGGTTGTGGACTGGTGCAATGACCGCAAGCACGGCCGGCAATGGCGCCGAACCGGGATTGTGACGCAAAACGGCCCGGCCGGCAGGCGGAGATGCATCACGAAACACGGATTTACCGGAATTCATTTCTTGAACAAAAATTCGTCGCCCCCGCGCGGAGTGAACGGAGTGAAGCATCGCCTGCCGCATGTATGGCGTGGGTTCGAGTAGCGACTCCCGTACTACCGCATCTCTCCCCACTGTTCCGGCGTTACGCGCGCGACCACGATCCATCCGGCCGGCTGCGGCAGCATGACGGCGGCCTCGCCCTCCGCCAGATGCGGTGGACCGGCAACCGCGCGGTATGGTGTGCCGTGCCCGACGATCCAGCGGTTGGTTGCCTGTTGCACCGGCGAGGCGAACAACCGCTTCAAGCCGGCATAATCGCCGCCCTGGCTTTCGCGGATTTCGGTCTTCGGCGTCGCCTGTCCGAACGCCAGCGTCGCGGTTTCCATCGTGCGGCAATATGGACTTGCCAGCACTTCGCCCATCGGCAGCTTCAATGCGCGGATGCGCTCTCCGATTTCCCGCGCGGATGCGCGGCCATCGGATGACAACATGCGCTGATTGGCGCAATCCTCATATCCCTTCATCGCTCCGTCGGGCTTCGAGAAATCGGTCGCGGCATGACGAAAATAGATGACGTATCCACCCTTGCGCAGCTCCGCCGCAACCTGTTTCAAAGGGATCGCGCGTCCGCTGTCAGGCGTGGATGACGGTGCGTCGGGGATGCCCTCCGGCGCGGCCGCAGTCTGAACAGACGACAGGGCACTGCACAACAGGAACACGAGTGCGGGAATTCTGCGCATGATGTCATTCGCGATGAACGACCGTTGCAGGCCGATTGAACCGGCTTGCCGCGGTCATGATTGTTGCGGACCGAAACAGGGATCGCCCGTGTAGATCCGGGACACCGGCGCCCTGCATCATCTCATTTACAGGAAATCGCCGCCGCCATCGCCCAGGCCCGCATCGTCGCCCAAGCCGATATCGTCGATACCGGCATCGCCGGACATGTCGGCGAAATCCTGCCGGCCATCGCCGCCTTCCTCATCGTGATGCAGCAAATCGTCAATGCCGTGGTAAAGAAACGATCCTGCGGCAACGCCGGCGGCAACACCCGCCATGGTGCCGATAAAGCTCCCTGCACCGCCGCCCATCAGACCCGGGCGCACCATGCGCGAATCGGAATAGGCGCGTGGCTCGCCATAGCGGTATGCCGAGCCCGGAGAGTGTCCTGCATGGGATGGATGCGTGCGAAATTCGCTATGCCCCCAATCCGAAGAGGGACTGAGGAAGCCGCTGTCCTGCGGCACCGCGGCTTCAAGCCGGCGCTGCAGCGATGCGATCTGCCGGCGTGCGGTATTCAATGCCTGTTCCTGCAGCAATACGCGCTGCACCAGCAGGTACGGCGCATCCGGCAGATTGCTCACCGTTCGAAGAATCATCGCCTCCGCTTCCGGATCCTTATGCTGCACCCGCGCACGCACCAGTTCGTCGAGAAAATCCTGCAGAGCTTCTCTTTCCTGTGAATTCATCGCTGTACTCCTTGATGGATCATGAAACCCGATTCGACAGATCGTGACGCCTGTCGTTCGGACCCTGCGACTCTCGCAATGCTTCTTTCATCCCCTTGGGGCGGTGCTTTGTGGTTTTGATTTAACCGTACCCGACTGATCACGCGAGAGAACAAAAACTTTCGCCGCAACAAGTGTGCTTGTCTCATTCGATCATTTTCGTTAGCGCTCGGAAATGATGGAGCCCGAAAAGCATCGGAAGATAGGACCACCGGATGTCACAAACCCGTTTCCTTGCTTGCTTCTGAGCATGCAAAGCGCGTGAGCCCGCCATGTTCAAAACAACGAAACACTTGAGATAAGTTAACTAACGGGTGCGTATGGGTCCCGGCATGAGCCTTTTCTATTGAGCGCATTCAAGAGCTGATCTATCGTGGAGGCGTTCAACAGTACCGGCAATGTCTGGAGAAGAGAAGAGTAGCGATGAATTCCACCAGGCCACTTATTTCCGGTCGCCCACATTAAAGAAGCCTTCGGATGTCCAGCAATTTTCTTATCACCGGTGGAGCCGGCTTCATCGGTTCCCACCTTGCCGAATCGCTGATCGCGGACGGGCACAGGGTACAGGTCATCGATGATCTTTCGACGGGTTCGATGAAGAACCTGGAATCGGTCATCGACCACCCGCGCTTCACGATGGCGGTCGATACGATCCTCAATCGCGAACGAATGGCGGATTTGATCGACCGCGCCGACTACGTGTGCCATCTGGCCGCGGTCGTCGGGACGCGCCGCGTACTGGCAAGCTCGATCGAGACCATTCACAACATCGTCAACGGCACCGACATCGTCCTCGAACTCGCCAGCGCGAAAGGGAAAGTGGTGTATCTCGCGTCCACGTCGGAGGTGTACGGAAAGTCGACCGACCTTCCCTTCCACGAAGACGGCGACCTCGTTCTCGGCCCCACCACCAAGGGCAGATGGTCGTATGCCTGCAGCAAGGCGATCGATGAACACCTCAGCCTGGCTTATTCGCGCGAGTACAAGCTGCCGGTCGTCATTGGTCGCCATTTCAATACGGTCGGTCCGCGGCAGTCGGCGCGCTACGGCATGGTGCTGCCGCGCTTTGTCGAACAGGCGCTGGCGGAAGAGCCGATCACGGTGTATGGCGACGGCAACCAGCGGCGATGCTTCTGCTACGTCGGCGACGTGGTGTGGGCAATGAAACGGCTGATCATGCAGCCCAAACATTACGGCAAGGTATTCAATATCGGCGCGTCGGAAGAGATCACGATTTTTGAGCTGGCCAAGCTGGTCAAGGAAAAGACGCGCAGCAGTTCGAAGATCGTGTTCATCCCCTACCATCTCGCCTATGACGACAATTTCGAGGACATGCAGCGGCGCATCCCGGACCTGACGCGCATCGAGGAAGCGACCGGATACAAGCCGCAAGTAGGTATTGGAGAGATCATCGACCTCATCATGGAACAGCAGATGGCCGACACATAATGGCTGCTGCGACCGTCGGGCTGGTGGAAGACACGGGTCTATCCCATCGGAGGGTGTGTTGAACTTTTTCTCGATTCAATTCGGCCTGTTTCTGTTCATATTCCTTGTATGGCTGGGCCTGTCCGTCTTTGTAGTTGCAAGCCGCATGCGGCACGACCGCCGCAAGCGGTGGCTGGGCAAGGTGGTATCGCAACTGCGGGAGCTGGATCACTCACCCGCCGCGCAACCGCTGCTGCTGACGGCGGACGTCCGGACCGAATCCCGCAATCCCGTCATCACGCAATTGCCCAAGCCGTTGGTCTACCGCACCGCGACCGATGTCGCACCCTATACGCCGGTGGCCACCGCGTTCGCCGAGCATGCCTTGACGCATTGGGGATCGGCAAGCCTGATGGCGGCCGCCTCGTGGGCGGGACCAGGCGTCAACCGGTGGGAGCGCATCTCTGCCCTGTGCATCCTGACAAGGGCAAAGGCCGACCATATCCATGAACTTCTGTTCGATGCCCTTCAGGACCAGGATCCCGATGTCGTATCGAATGCGATTGTCTTTCTCGGCCAGCTGCAGGACGAGCGCGCGGCGGAAATCCTGGTGACCGCGTTACGGCTGCAACTCTTCCTGCCATCCTTCATTGCACGCCAGCTGGAAAAGTTCACCATTCCGCTCAACGATCTGCTCGAACCGCTGCTTGAAGTGAACACGACCCAGGCACGCTACTGGGCGGTGGCGCTGCTGGCGCGCAAGGACAGCGAGGAGAACGTGCCGCTGCGCAAGATCGCAAGGCTGGCCGACGATCCCGATCCTGCGGTGCGCAAGGTGGTGGTACAAACACTCGGCCTGCTCGGTGCGACCGAAGAGGCGCTGGTGGTTCTGAAGCTGCTGTACGACGACGTGCCCTTTGTCCGGGTGCATGCGGTGAAAGCGCTGGCCCGTTTCCACTGGCCGGACTTCAGGGAATCGGTGGCCGCCATGCTGGACGACCCGGAGTGGCGGGTACGCGTGGCCGCACGGGAAGCACTTGCGGAAATGGATCAGGCCGGCGATACCCGGTCCGGCGCCCAGGCCGGCGATTCGTCGCCTATGCCTGCGGCCGACGAGACCGCCGATGCCGATGCCGCTGCGTTGCCGACCCTGCCGTTCGCCGATTTCAACAATCTTGGAAAAAAAGCACCCGTGCATGCAAGACCGGAGGAAAGACGTTCATGATGACAGTGCCTGCTTGGCTCAATACAGTGGTGGAGGCGATCTTCCTGGTATCAGTGGCCTACGCCGGACTCGTCGCGCTGGTCATACTGGCGATGCTGGTGCTGGCGCTGATCGAAGGACGTTACCGCAGCCAGCAGCAGCGCTTCGAAGATCACGCCGGCGTCGCCCGGTCCCGCTTCACGCCGACGGTCAGCATTCTTGTTGCCGCGTTCAATGAAGAAGCCGGCGTCCTGGCGGTGGTGGCGTCGTTGCTGCGCCAGAACTATCCGGAATTCGAGGTCATCCTTGTCGACGACGGCTCGACCGACAATACCCTCGGCGTGCTGCGCCAGCACTACGAACTGGAGCCGTACGACATCACGGACCGCCGCCTGCCGCCGCAATATGACGGGATGCAGTGCTACAGCAGCCGCATCGATCCGCGCCTGCTGGTCGTGCACAAGAACAACGGCGGCAAGGCCAGCGCCATCAACTGCGCACTCGGGCTCGCCCGGCACCGGTATGTGTGCTGCGTCGACGGCGATACCGTCTACGTCCGCGATGCGCTGCTGAAAGCCATGGCGCTGGTGGTCAAGGATCCTGCGGTGGTGGTGGGGGTGACGAGCCTGTACAGCATCAGCCACATCCCCGGAGTCGCCAGCGGCAGCGCGGCGGAGGAAGAGCCGGAGCACGGGCCGTTCGCGCTCGAGCGCAATCTGCTCGGCAGGCTCCAGCATCTCGACCTGATGCGGTCCTTCATCATCTACCGGCTCGCATGGAGCAAGCTCGGCGCGATGCTCTGCGTTCCCGGCGCGTTCGCGGTCTGGCGCCGCGATGTAGTGATCGAGGCCGGCGGCTTCTCCAGCAATTTCACCTGCGAAGACATCGAGATGACCTTCCGCATCCACGAGAAATTCCTGCGCGAGGGGCGGCCCTACCAGATCTTGTCGCTGCATGAAATGGTGGCGCAGACGGAAGGGCCGGACAATGCCAGGGCCCTGGTGCGGCAGCGGGCACGGTGGCAGCGCGTGACCCTCGAAACCGTCTGGCATTACCGGGGCATGTTCCTGAAGCCGCGTTACGGCATCGTCGGCATGCTCGGCGTGCCGTACTACGTCATCTTCGAAGCGCTGGCGCCGCTGATGCAGACCCTGTCGTTCCTTGCGCTGGCCCTGCTCATCGTTTTCGGCCAGGTCGACTGGCCCCTGTATGCGCTCTTCCTCGGCACCGTCATCTTCGCCAATGCGATTCCGACCACCATGGCGATCCTGTTGTACGACCAGGCTTACCGGCGCTACAGCCTGCGCGAGCTGGGCATGCTGCTGTTATTGGGTCCGATGGACCTGCTGCTGTACCGGCCCATCCTGGTGTACGCCGGGCTGCGGGGTTCATGGCAATTCCTGCGCGGGGACAAGGGATGGGACAAGTTCGTGCGGAATGCCCGCTAGGCTTGTGGGGCCGAGGTTGCTGCAGTCGTTACCAAAAGTGTCAGACAGACAAGTAATGCCTGCAGACATTTGTTTTAGATCATCCTTCGCCGCAAACACAGCTCCTATACTCACC
>NZ_DAIUCO010000135.1:0-13655 GCF_036846085.1 Noviherbaspirillum sp.
CCCTAGGGTTCAGGGCGGTGCGCCGGTTCGGCGCGTTGAACGGCCTCTCGATGTTGCGCAGGCGTCTTTATCTGTGCGGTGTCGCGTATCGCCGTTACGCATCGCCACCGAAGCAGATACAGGGACAGCTGCGCAAGCGTCCGCACAGAAGCCAGCGTGGGGATTGCGACCCTGGATGCGATCTGCCATGCGATATCGGTGGAAAGTCCTGCCTGCAGAAATTCGACTTCATCGGCTGCTGCGATTGTGGCGGCTGCGACTGGCCCGATCGCAAGCGAAAGAACGCGAGCCAGGAAGAGTATGTCCATATACCTCCCAGGCGCACGTAAGCAAGCACGATGACCGGCATCGAGAATACAGGGGCATCGACGGCATGGACGATGCAGGACACGTATGCAGATCGTCTATGCGGGGATACTGCCTAAAAATCCCCCGGCGCCACCTGCAGGCATACCAATCCGGCATGACGCCACATCGCGACCACCTTGTCGCGGTCGTCGAACACCATCAGCACCCGTTGCCTGGGCAAGGTGCCGTTGACCAGCCACTGGCGCTTGAGAAAATCGTCCGGCCGCTTGTCGCCCGCGCTGCGTATGACGAGCTGGTGATGGGGCACGTCATGCTGGCGCAGCCAGGCGATGGTCTGTTCGCGTACTTCATCCGATCGGCCGCTGACGATCCATATCTCGTGGCCGCGCTGATGCAGCGACCGCAGCACTTCGATAATCGGCGCATTGGGCGGGTCGTCGACACAGGCCGCGAAGTAGGCATGCCAGTCCTTCTTCTTGCCCTCCAGGAAGTGAAAGCGATGTTCCACAAGCGCGATCGTGCCGTCCAGGTCGAACAGCACGACATCCTTCTTCATCGGGGTTTTCTCTATAGCCGTCTCCTTGAAAATCCGGCGTAAGCCGGGTCAGCCGTTACCCTTCTCAGGGCGAAGCAGGGTCGTCCGGGTCCGGATTGATCGGCCTCATCTTGTCCATGTCCTCGCGGTTGACACGATGCGGACGATGCGGATCCTCCGCCGGTTCATCTTCCGGCAGGATATGCTGGTCGCCCGACTCCTTTTGCTGCATCTCGAAACGATCTGCTGCCTGGGTTCGATTACGGTTTGGATGGGTCATGTTCATGACGATCTCCTTGTGGTGAGAGGATGATTGACGTGATCGAAATGATGAAAGTTCAATGGTCACGTCGAATGATTACAGCAGTCACATACCGGACGGATAGGTATCCGGAATCTCGTCATGCCGCCAGTGCATGGTGAGATCCAGCGGATGGAGCGCCGTGGTTTCATCGATGTGGATAACCGCGTCGAATTGCTTCGCCAGGTCGGTATCGAAGTAATGACTGAGACGCTCGCTTTCAGGGAGGTAGATCACACCGATGGCACGCTCAAGGCGGCGTCCCTCCAGTGCCCTGATCACATTTTTGTTGTTACGGATCGGCAAAAGAAAGTTGCCGATGCCAAGATCGTGGAACAGGCGTTCGACGCTGTCCGGCATGGAAGGCCGCACTCGCTTCAGCTCGGCCGGCGCATCCCATTCCGACGCCGCCGTAACCGTGCCGATGTGGGTCGTGAATCCCAGCAGGAAGCTTTGCTCCGGGCCGTATCTTTCGCGGACCAGTTGCCCGAGGTTCAATTCGCCGTGATCGCCCATCTCGGTCGCACGGGCGTCGCCTAGGTGCGAGTTGTGTGCCCAGACGACGATCTTCGCGGGGCGGCCCTTTTGCCGGCCGATATGCTCGCGCAGCGCATCCAGCGTTTCCGCCATATGGGAGTCACGCTGGTTCCACGACTCGTTCCGCCCGAGGAACATGGCGCGGTAATAGCTTTCCGCATTGGCCGCCACGCGCGCATTCTGCTGCGCATAAAACAATTCATCCATGCCCGCCGCATCGTCGGCGGGCAGGTTCTGTCCCGCTTCTTCCGATAGCGCGACCATCTGCCTGACCACTTCCTCTTCGCAGTTCTTTTTCATGCCGAAACTGGCGGCATAGCCATAGCGCTGCGGATCTTCCGCGAAATGATCGAAGCAACTGTAGCGGGCGCGGGCTTGTTTCGCCGCATCGGGGTCGACCCGTGACAGGTAGTGCACGACCGCCTCCATCGAGCGGCGCAGGCTGTACAGGTCGAGGCCGAAGAACCCCGCCTTCGACGCCGGATCAGCGCGTTCATTATGCGTCCGGAGGCGATTGATCAGGTCAACCACGACCGTGTTGCGCCACATCCATAAAGGAAAGCGCTGGAAACCCTGCAGCGCTTCTTCCGCGCTTTTGTCCCGTGCGCCGGCGCCGGCGGAAGGCGTTGCGCCGATATAGCGGTTGACGCGCAGGGCGTCCGGCCAATCGGCTTCGACGGCGATGGCGTCGAAGCCGCGCTCGGTGATAAGTCTTTCGCTGATCCGGGCGCGGATGCGGTAGAACTCTTCCGTTCCATGCGTCGCTTCGCCCAGCAGGACGATCGAGGCATCGCCGATCTGCTGCAGAAGCACATCGACATTTTCTTCGTCGGTAATGACCTGCGCCTCATGCTTCAGCGCGTCAATAATCATCTTTTCCGGCATGGCAATCTCTCCGTGGCTTATTCCTTAGAGACGCCGCATTGATGCGAGTTCGGCGAATGCGGAATGCATTCAATATGGATAAGCCGGAACGAACATCCGCCGGCGAGGTCATCGAAGGGCACGCCGCCCGGTGGATCCAATCAAACGGGACACAGGCGGAAACATCAACGGAACGACAAAGGAGAAATCCATGCAAAAAATATCGGAAGTAATGACACGCGACGTGATGACCATCTCGCCCCAGGAAACGCTGGAGCGGGCGGCGCAGATGATGGACGAACTCAATGTCGGCTCGCTGCCGGTATGGGACGGCACCAAACTGGTCGGCATGATTACCGACCGGGACATTACCGTACGCTCCACGGCGGCGGGGCAGGCACCGGGGGACGCCTTCGTCCGGGATGTGATGAGCGACCAGGTACGCAGCTGCTTCGACGATCAGACTGTCGATGAAGTGCTGCAACAGATGAGCGATGTGCAGATCAGGCGGATACCGGTGCTTGACCGCAACACGCAAAATCTCGTCGGTATCGTGGCGCTGGGGGATCTTGCGGAAGACGATGCAGGTGATGTGCAGGGAACGTTGCGGGATATCTCGACACCCGCCCAGCCGGACCGGCCGCAACTCAATTCATGATCGGCATGGCGATCGCCATTTTTTCATTGATGGCCGGATGGGTGGCGATGCCGCCGGTCCGGCCGGGTTGGAATAATCTGCAAGGTGGCGTGCAATTCGGGAGGAGAGGGAAGTCCGGGAAGGCATGAGGCAGCGCAATGCGCCGGCACCATCATCCTTGGCTACTTTCGATGTTTCATATTGACGTCAGGGATATCGTTTTCATTCGAGGATTTTTCCAGGGCGGCCAGCAATACCTCATGCATGATTTCCGCGTTGGTCGCGATGTCTTCAGGGTGGCTGCGGCGAGGCAATACGCCAAGCTCGATTGCCTTTGCAATCGCCGATTGCAGCATTTCATTCGTGATTTTCATGGTCGTCTTCAAATGGTCCTTCCGATTCGCGCGTACGACTGTGTACACGTCCGGTTAGGACAGCAAGTTATGTGCCGGTCGGACTTTCCGCGGCATTGATCTCCCGTCGGTAAAGGAATATTTCCTTGAACCAGATCCGAAGATGCATCAGGGAAAATTGTTCGGGTGTCCCGCTCTGGAGACGCGGTCGGCACATTCAAATGAGAGGGTGTACCGGCTCATGTTGATTTTCGTCACTGCATGGCGGGTTCCGTATTGCAGCATACATACCGCAGAAACCCTGCCTTCAACTACGTCAGCAAATAACGGGTGCGCAAATATATCCTGTTTCGCAGATTTGTGTGATGCAGCAAACATAGATTAAAGCTCGGGAACATTTTTGCCATATCGGCCTCTATTCTTGTTAACAACTTAATACATAAGCTGCAAGCACCTGCTGCTATGCCGCTGTAATACGGCAGCGTAGGCTTGCCTTCAAACGTCTACCCCTCGTTGAATTTAAATTAGAAAACTCTATGTGCGGAATTGCGGGAGAGCTACGTTTCGACCAACAGTTTGCCGATATACGGGCCGTTGCGGATATGGCGGAAGCGCAGTCGCGCCGTGGTCCGGATGGGGAAGGAATATTCAGTCTCGGGAGCCGCTGCTTCGGCCATCGCCGGCTGAGCATCATGGACCTGAGCCAGCGTGCGCACCAGCCCTTCATCGACAATTTGCTGGGAATGGGTGTTGTCTTCAACGGCGCCATCTACAATCATCACGAGTTGCGGGCCGAACTCATCGGCATGGGTTATCAGTTCGTGTCGAATGGCGATACCGAGGTCATCATCAAGGCATGGCATGCGTGGGGACCGAAGTCTCTTGATCGCTTCCTCGGCATGTTTGCATTTGCCTTGTGGGAACGCGACAGCGGCATGACATTTCTTGCCCGCGACAGGCTGGGCATCAAGCCGCTGTACTACACCCTGAATGAACAACGGATGCATTTTGCATCGTCGCTGCCGGCGTTGCTGAAGGCCGGCGATGTTGATACGTCGCTTGATCCGCAGGCGCTGCATCACTACCTGACCTTCCATGCCGTCGTGCCCGCGCCGCATACGATACTGCGCGGCGTTCGCAAATTGCCGCCGGGATCGCTGATGACCGTGCATCCCACCGGGAAATGCGACCTCAGCGAATGGTGGCGGCTCGAGTTCAAGCGCAGCGATGAAGACGAGTCTCGCAGTTTCGACGACTGGAAATCCGAGGTGCTCGCGGCGTTGCGAACATCGGTCAAGCGCCGCCTGGTGGCGGATGTGCCGGTTGGGGTGCTTCTCTCTGGCGGACTCGACTCCAGCCTGATCACCGGCCTGCTGGCCGAAGCCGGCACCGCGGATCTGCGCACGTATTCGATTGGCTTTGAGTCGGTCGATAGCGAAGCGGGCGATGAGTATCACTATTCCGACCTGATCGCGCGCCATTACGCCACCACGCACGAGAAGTTGCATATTCCCGCGGCCGGCCTGCTGCAGTCACTGCCGGATGCAA
Organism: Noviherbaspirillum sp.; assembly: GCF_036846085.1. NCBI lineage: Bacteria > Pseudomonadati > Pseudomonadota > Betaproteobacteria > Burkholderiales > Oxalobacteraceae > Noviherbaspirillum > Noviherbaspirillum sp. The sequence goes on from NZ_DAIUCO010000135.1 coordinate 5,085, forward strand.
TTGCCGCGATGGCCGAACCCATGGTCAGCCATGACTGCATCGCCTTCTACTTGCTCTCCCAGGCGGTGTCGAAGCATAGCAGGGTGGTGCAAAGCGGACAGGGCGCGGACGAGGTGTTCGGCGGCTATCACTGGTATCCGCCGCTGACCGACGTGAGCCCGTCATCCGACGGCGTCGACGTTTACCGCCGCGTGTTTTTCGACCGCAATCACGAAGAATTGAGCGCATTGCTGGAGCCCGGATGGGCAATGGAGGACGCCAGCAGCCGGTTTGTCTCCTCGCATTTCGCGAAGCCCGGCGCCGACAGCGCGATCGACCGCGCGATGCGTCTCGATACCACCGTCATGCTGGTGGACGATCCGGTCAAGCGTGTTGACAACATGACCATGGCATTTGGCCTGGAAGCGCGCGTGCCTTTCCTGGATCATGAACTGGTGGAGCTTGCCGCCCGCATCCCGGCCCGTCACAAGGTATCGCAGGGCGGCAAGTATGTATTGAAGGAGGCGGCCCGTTCCGTCATTCCGGCCGAGGTGATCGATCGCCCAAAGGGCTACTTCCCGGTGCCTGCACTGAAGTATCTGCGCGGCGAATTCCTGGACTATGTGCGCGATACGCTGGATACCCCCGCTGCGCGTTCGCGTGGCCTGTTCCGGCGCGAGGCCATCGACCGCATGCTGGAATCCCCGGACAGCCACATCACCCCCTTGCGCGGCTCGAAGCTGTGGCAAGTCGCATTGCTCGAAGCATGGCTGCAAACCAACGGCCTGTGACTTACCGGGCATATGGCAGAGCAGGCCGGCATCAACCGGCCGTAATTTTCCCAATCGATCCGCATTTCACGCAGACCGTCCCGCAGCATTGCGCCTGCCGCATTGCTGACGCGTGTTTGCCTGCGGCAAAGCATTTGAACAGACAAGACAGGAGAGAACCATGAGTGCACATCCACTCGATCCGGCAATCAATCGCAGTGGCGCCGGGTATCCGGCTCCGCCTATCGTGTTGATCGACGAAGAACCAACCTTTCATCCACCGCGTCCGAACGCATCGCTCGATTGTGGCTGGGGGCGCCTGCTGTATGCACCCTCATTCGAGTCGCCGAAGCTTTTGGCGGAAGCGCTAAAGCAGGAAGCCCCGGGCAGGCGGGACATCGCCTTGTACGTCGAAGCGCCGCAGCTTGTGCTGGCTGAAGATCCGTCAAGCCTGTTTCTCGATCCGTCGGTGCTGTTCCGGAGAATACTCGACAAGGAGGATGCCTGCGAAAGCATCGCGCCGGGCGTGATCATCCGTCCGCTCTCCACCCGTGCCGATATCGCCGCGATCAATCGCCTTTACAGCGTGCGCAACATGGTGCCGCTCGATCCGAAAATCGTCTGGCAGGAGCGCAACTCGGAAGCGCTGGTCTACCTGATCGCGGAAGATGAACGTACCGGCGATGTCATCGGGTCGGTATTGGGTATCGATCACGTCGCCGCCTTCGGCGACAACCGTCAGGACGGCAGCAGCCTCTGGTGCCTTGCGGTCGATCCGCAGACAGGGCTCTTCGGCGTCGGCCAGTCGCTGGTCAACTATTTGATTGGTGTGTTCGCCCAGCGCGGCCGGAAATTTCTCGACCTCTCGGTGCTGCATGACAACCAGCATGCGATCAGCCTGTACCAGAAGCTCGGCTTCGAGCAGGTGCAGGGCTTCGTCATGAAGCACAAGAATGCGATCAATGAGCGGCTCTTCGTCGGCACCAATGATTTCGACGGTCTGAATCCCTATGCACGGCTTATCGTGGATGAGGCACGGCGGCGCGGCATCAGTGTCGATGTACTCGACGCGGCCGCCGGCATCTTCAAGCTGCGTCACTGCGGCCACGAGATCGTCTGCCGCGAATCGCTTACCGACCTGACCGGCGGAGTTGCGATGACATGGTGCCAGGACAAGGTTCTCACCCTGCGCCGCCTCGCCTCCATCGGGCTGCAGGTGCCGCGCCAGCAGGTCGCGGGCAGCGCTGAGGCCAACTCCCGGTTCCTGCAGGAGTGCGGTTCCATCGTGGTGAAGCCGGCAATGGGCGAGCAGGGCCGCGGCATCAGCGTCGACGTCCGCACCGAAGAGCAGATGGCAGATGCGATCCGGCGTGCGATCGACGAGGGCGGTCACGTGGTTCTGGAGGAATTCTGCGAAGGGCAGGATCTGCGTATCGTGGTCATTGGTTACAAGGTCGTGGCCGCTGCCATCCGCCGGCCTGCGGAAGTGGTCGGGGACGGCGTCTCCACGATCGCCCACCTGATCGATCGCCAGAGTGCCAGGCGGGCGGCCGCCACCGGCGGAGAGAGCAAGATTCCGGTTGACGCCGAAACCGAGCGTTGCCTTGCGGGCCAGGGCCTGGCGCTGGATTCGGTGCTCGAAACCGGCCGGGCGGTCAAGGTCCGCAAAACCGCCAACCTGCACACCGGCGGCACCATCCATGACGTTACGGAAGAGCTGCATCCGGTATTGCGGGAAGCCGCCGAAACCGCCGCGCGTGCCTTGCGTATCCCGGTCGTCGGCCTCGACTTCCTGGTTCCCTCGCCGGATCAGCCCGAGTACGTCGTCATCGAAGCCAACGAGCGGCCCGGCCTGGCCAATCACGAGCCGCAGCCGACCGCCCAGCGATTCATCGATCTGCTTTTTCCATTTACTACTTGAACACGATCAGTCATCACATGCGCAAACTTCCCATCGATGCCGACTATCTCAAGACCACGCTGCTTGAGCTCCTGGCGATACCGAGCCCGTCGGGCCTGACCGATGAGATCGTGCATTACACCTGCGGAAAGCTCGATGCGATGGGCGTAGCGTACGAGCTGACGCGGCGCGGCACCATCCGCGCCATCCTGCGTCGCACCTTGCCGGAACGCCGCCGCCAGAGTCCGGCATGCGCGATCGTCGCCCACCTCGATACCCTCGGCGCGATGGTGCGGGAGATCAAGCCCAACGGACGCCTGTCGCTGATGCCCATCGGGACATGGTCGAGCCGCTGGGCGGAAGGCGGCCGGGTCACGCTGTTTACCGAGAGCAGCCGCTATCGCGGATCGGTGCTGCCCCTGCTGGCGTCCGGCCATGTCTACAACGAGGCGGTGGACAGCCAGCCGGTGAGCTGGGATCAGCTTGAATTGCGGGTGGATGAACATATGCAGTGTGCCGAGGACGCCGCCCGGCTCGGCATCCAGATCGGCGACATGGTGGCGTTCGATCCAATGCCCGAATGCCTGGACAACGGCTACATCATCTCGCGCTACCTGGACGACAAGGCCGGGGTTGCGGCTTTGCTGGCCGCGTTGAAGGCGGTTGCCGACAGCGGCGTGCCGGTGCCGATGGATTGCCATGCGGTGTTTACCCTGACGGAGGAAGTCGGATCGGGCGCACGGGCGGTGATCGAGGATGATGTCAGCGAAGTGATCGGCGTGGATATCGGGCCGGTGGCGGCGGGGCAGGGCGCATCGGAACGGGGCGTCACGATTCCGCTGATGGATTCGGCCGGGCCGCATGACTACCATCTCACCCGCCGGCTGCTGTCACTCTGCAAGGAGCACGGGATACACACCAACCGCGACGTCTTCCGCTTCTATCACTCGGATGCCGGTGCGGCTGTGAGCGCCGGGCATGACGTGCGCACCGCCTTGCTGTGCTTCGGCACCGATGCGTCGCACGGCTATGAACGCACCCATATATCGGTGCTGGTCAATCTGGCGGAACTGCTGGCGCTGTACATTCAGAGCGGGCCGACGCTCGCCGAGGACCGGCAGAGGCGGACCGATACCGTCGAAGGCTTCCCGCACCAGCTCAATCCGGAGCAGCTTGTGAGGCAGGATACGCCGCTGCCGGATGCGGGCGAACTCGTGCGGCCAAGTGAATCCCGGTCGCAGGAGTAAATCAACCAGGGCCTGGCCTCGGGATCGCGGCAGCAATCAGTTTGCCTTGGTGTCGAGCTTGCACAAGCCGTAGACGGTCAGTGGATAGGAGTTCGGCTTGTCTTTACGGTCCACCAGCACCGTCAGGCGGCCGCTCTTCCGGTCTATTGCAATATAGAGCGGCAGCTCGCCCATGCCGAATGAACCGGACGCGGAATACTTTTCGTCGTCCACCTTCAACGCCAGCGTATCGTCCAGCGAATAGGGATTGGTCATTGTGCCGCTCGCCTGATCGACATCCAGAACGAAATTGGTCGGCGAGCTGACCGCCCTTGCGTGCATGGTTTCCGTGCCGATGCATTCGAAATGCAGCGCGGCGGCGGCCGGGATGGCGAGCGACATCGCCAGCACAGTGGTACAGCCATGCATCGCCAGAGTTGGTTTATTCATCATTGCCCCATCACTCCTTAATGGCTTCCCCCCGGGCTTAGGAACCACATCCAAACCGGTCCAAAGGTCGGTGTCGTCTTTGCGACACTTATTTTGTTAGGTACAACCATAAATGCAGGACAGGGACGCGCACCAGTTTCGTGCGCTGGGCCTGCATGACAGTACCAGCATAGTCCTCTATCAGCGCCGACTCCAGTTTTCCATCAAATCATTCAACGCTGCACTGCAACGGAGCGTAAAGATGGCGGTCATCCATTTTTTAATTGACAAGTTTGTGTCAATTCAGTGACAAAAACTATCCAAAATTCGCAAACCATTAGTGTGGACAGCGCAAAAAGCGTTTGCTACTATCGTCGCGAATTCGATCCTTGCGGTATAACAAACCTCGTTTGTTTATGGCTTGACGTAAGCCATGGCAAATCAATAAAAAGCAGTGAGACAGTAAGTGCCAGATATCGCCCACGCCGACGTAGACGCAATGCTTCAGGAGATAACTCCGGAAGAACCCTGCGGCCCCAACCTGGAATACGATCCAGCGTTCCTTGAGCTGGAACAGGTCGCCAAGGGCAAGCCCGAAGTGCAGTATGGCGGAACGGTGACGCCGGCGGTGCCACCGGACTGGAAGGCGGTACGCTCCATCACCCAGGATCTCATCAAGCGAAGCAAGGATCTCCGCATCGCCGTGCCGATGGCACGCTCTCTCCTCCACATGCAAGGCATCAGCGGCTTCGCCGCCGGTCTGCTCCTCATCGAAAAACTCCTTGAAACGCGGTGGGAAAACGTTCATCCGCAGTTGGATCCGGACGACGGCAACGATCCCATGTCGCGCATCAATACCATTGCGGCCTTGTGCGAATCAAGCACGGTGCTGCGCGACGTGAAGGAATCGGTTCTCGTCGCATCCCGCGCGCATGGCCGCTTCAGCCTGCGCGACATCGATATCGCCACAGGCGAACTCGAGGCGCCGGCCGGAGAAGAGAAGCCGGCGCTGGCAGTGATCGATGCCGCGACGATGGACATCGAACTCACCGATCTGCAGGCCGTTTGCCAGGCGCTCAACAACGCTTTCGAAAGCAGCCAGCGCATCGAGCGCGTTCTCACCGAAAAGGTGGGTGTGAGCCAGGCGCTTGATTTGAGCGCGCTGTCGAAGCTGCTCAAGCGCGCACGCGACTTCATGCAGGAGCGGCTCAGCCGCCGCGGCGGCGCCGAAACCTCCACCGCAACCGACGACGCCGCCACGGCGGCCGATGCGTCCGCCGGCGATGCCGGCGCGCCGGTCGCCCAGCGTCGCCCCCGTTCCGACGAAATAGCCAGCCGCGAAGACGTCGTGCGCGTGCTGGAAAAAATCTGTGCGTATTACGCAAAGTACGAACCATCCAGCCCGGTACCGCTTCTGCTGGAGCGGGCGCAGCGGCTGGCCGTGAAAAGCTTTGTCGAAATACTGCAGGATATTGCGCCCGATAGCCTGACCCAGGTGTACCAGATCAGCGGTGCCAAAAAAGAAGCATAGAAGGCATAACGGGAATCACCAGTAGCAAACATCTCACCCAGGAGGTATGTCGTGGCAAAAGAAAGCAGCCAGAAATTCATCGCCCGTAATCGGGCTCCCCGCGTACAGATCGAATACGACGTCGAAGTCTACGGCGCGCAAAAGACTGTCCAACTCCCGTTCGTCATGGGCGTTTTTTCGGATTTGTCAGGCAAGCCGGCCGAGCCGCTGGCACCGGTCGCGGAACGCAAGTTCCTGGAGATCGATGTCGACAACTTCGATGAGCGGCTGAAATCGATGAAGCCCCGCGTCGCCGTGCAGGTGCCGAATACGCTGACAGGCGAGGGCAACATGGCTGTCGACATCACCTTTGAAAGCATGGACGATTTCTCGCCCGCCGCCGTGGCGCGCAAGGTCGACGCGCTGAACCAGTTGCTGGAAGCACGCGGCCAGCTGTCGAACCTGCTGACCTACATGGACGGCAAGACCGGCGCTGAAGAACTGATCGCCAAGCTGCTGGCAGAGCCGGCGCTGATGCAGGCGCTGACCTCCGCGCCGAAGCCCCAGGAATAATTCGTCACCATCAGGAGAGACGTCCATGTCTACATCACAAGAAGCACAAGTACAGTCGGGCGAAGTTGCGCTCGAAGCAGGCGACTTCGCCAGCCTGCTGCAGAAGGAATTCAAGCCAAAGACCGACAAGGCGAAAGATGCCGTCGAAAGCGCCGTCAAGACGCTGGCGCAGCAGGCGCTTGCAGGCACCAACCTGATTTCCGGCGATGTCATCGCCACCATCGAGGCGCTGATCGCCGAGCTCGACAAGAAGCTGAGCGAACAGGTCAACCTCATCCTGCACAATCCCGAATTCCAGGCGCTGGAAAGCGCATGGCGCGGCCTGCACTACCTCGTCAACAACACCGAGACCGACGAAACCCTCAAGATCCGCGTGATGAACATCTCGAAGAACGAGATGCACAAGACGCTGAAGAAATTCAAGGGCACGGCCTGGGATCAGAGCCCGATCTTCAAGAAGCTGTATGAGGAAGAGTACGGCCAGTTCGGCGGCGAGCCATACGGCACGCTGATCGCCGACTACTACTTCGACAACAGCGCGCCCGATGTGGAACTGCTCGCGCAGATGGCGCAGATCAGCGCTGCCGCGCATGCGCCACTGATCACCGCCGCCGACCCGGGCGTGATGCTGATGGAATCCTGGCAGGAACTCGCCAATCCGCGCGACCTGACCAAAATCTTTCAGACCCCGGAGCATGCCGCATGGCGGTCGTTCCGCGAGTCGGAAGATTCCCGTTACGTCGGCCTGGCCATGCCGCGCTTCCTGTCTCGCGCACCTTATGGCGCCAAGACCAATCCGGTCGAGGAATTCGATTTCGAAGAAGACACCTCCGGCAGCGACAGCAAGAAGTTCACATGGGCCAACGCAGCATATGCAATGGCGGTGAACATCAACCGATCGTTCAAGAACTACGGCTGGTGCTCGCAGATCCGCGGCATCGAGTCCGGCGGCGCGGTGGAAGGCTTGCCTGTTCACACATTCCCGACCGATGACGGCGGCGTCGACATGACCTGCCCGACCGAGATCGCGATCAGCGACCGTCGCGAAGCGGAACTCGCGAAGAACGGCTTCATGCCGCTCGTGCACAAGAAGAACAGCGATTTCGCAGCCTTTATCGGCGCGCAATCCATGCACAAGCCAGCCGAGTACGACGATCCGGACGCGACAGCGAACGCCAACCTGGCGGCGCGCCTGCCGTACCTGTTCGCCACCTGCCGCTTTGCCCACTACCTCAAGTGCATCGTGCGCGACAAGATCGGTTCCTTCAAGGAGCGTTCCGACATGCAGGTCTGGCTAAACAACTGGATCGGCCGCTACGTCGAGCGCAATCCGGCGACCGCAACTGAAGCCGACAAGGCACGCAAGCCACTGGCCGGCGCGGAAGTGGTAGTCGAGGAAATCGAAGGCAACCCAGGCTATTACAGCTCGAAATTCTTCCTGCGTCCGCACTATCAGCTGGAAGGCCTCACGGTTTCGCTGCGTCTCGTATCGAAGCTGCCGTCGGCCAAGGCCTGATGACACGGGCGGCACGCGCCGCCCGTTGTTCCATGTTCCAAGTTTGCAGTACTTGAAGTAGCCGTTCCCATGCAAGTGGCGTCGTCCGGCGCCGCCTGCGCAACGGCTTGATTGCTGGTTGTTATCTAAAAACATTATTCGAAAAGGTAAAACATGATCCTGCTTAAATTCGCAACTGAAATCAAAGGCGACTCGATCGTTGACTCACATACCGACTGGATCACATGCGACTCGCTGCAGATGGGCGTCGGACGCGCGATTTCCGTCAGCGGCGGCGGCAAAGACCGTGACACCAGCAATCCTTCGTTCTCCGAAGTCACGCTGACCAAGTCGACCGATATCGCATCGGCCGATCTCTTCATGCAAGCGGTGTGCGGCAAGAGCCTGGGCAAGGCAGAGATTCATTTCGTTCAGACCGGCGGATCCGACAAGAAACAACAGGTATTCCTGAAAATCGAGCTTGAGGAAGCCATCATCAGCTCTTACTCCGCATCCAGCGGCGGCGATCGTCCTTCCGAGTCCTTCTCGATCAATTTCACCAAGATCAGCTACCAGTACGACGCATTCAGCGGCGACACGATCACGACTGGCACTGCGAAGAAGTGGGACCTCAAGGCGAACGCTACGTACTAATTGGGGTTGTAAAAATGCTTGCGCGCGTTTCATTC
>NZ_DAIUCO010000136.1:0-13578 GCF_036846085.1 Noviherbaspirillum sp.
AGCAAAAAAGGAGGTGGCCCGCCGGGGCCAGTCCCGGCTAGTCTCTTCGAAGAACTGTAGGCGTTGCAGTATCGAAGACACTCCGTCGCTCTAGATTCCCGCCTTCGCGGGAATGACAAACAATCCCCAAACATCATTTACACGATGGCTTCAACCTAACCGACAGTGACAAATCAATCTGTCCCACGTCACCCATGATCCGCAAGAACCGCCTCATCAATATCCCCACTCAGTCGCTTCTCGATCACTTCCGCTTCCCGCCGCAACGCAGCCGCCAACTGATGTTCTCGGGACGTAATCCGCTCCGACAGGGCAGCGATGCTGAGCGCCGCCACCGGACGTCCATTGCGGTCCCTCACCGCAACCGCGACACCGCTGATCTGCGGCACGACGGCGCCGACCAGCAAGGCATAGCCATTGCGTTTCGCCGCCGCGATGCTGTCCTTCAGCAGTTGCGGATTGATGCGCGGATACTGGGACAGGCGCGGCGGGATCTGCAGCAATGCGGCCTCGCATTCCGCATCGGTCATCGCGGCCAGCAGGCTGATGCCGCCCGAGCCGACACCCAGGGTGCGCCTGCTGCCGAGCTGCTGGAAGTTGGCCTGGATCGGATAACTGCCGGACTGCACATCGACGCAGACGGTTTCCACGCCGCTCAGCGCAGCCAGGATGCTCGTGTCGCCGAACTGGTTCGCGAGGCGCGTCAGGCTGGGCCGCGCAACCAGTCGCCAGTCGGTGCGTTCATGCGCGCATAAGCCGATGCGGGCGATTTCCGGCCCGAGCATATAGCGCTTGCTGACCGGATCGCGGCTGACCAGGTCTTCCTTGATCAGTGCGTCGAGGACACGCATCGCCGTCGATTTTTCGAAGCCGCAATACTGCGCGATATCGGTCAGGCGGGCGTTTCGCGGATCGGTCATCGCCTTCAGGATGCGGCATGCCTTTTCGATGGCGCCGGTCGATGAGTTCAATCCCTGATCGGATGCGCCCGTTTTGTCGTCAGCCGACATGAAGTCACCTTTGAAAACAGGAGTGGAATGCCACGGCGGTGCCGCCGTCACGGCAGGAACAACACCGGGCAGGCATTATATCGCCTCGGTTTGCGGTTGCGTACAGTGCAACTGCAAACCGGTATTCATCGTCAATCTCTCGTTTCAATCATGTTAAAACGTTATTCATGCGTTGCAAGACGCCTTTTTGGGCGGTAATATCGTCTTCGACCATGACAAATATCTAGTTGCATCAGGCGCAACCGGAGCGAGACGACTTGCCGGCGGTTGGCAGCAATTAAACGATGGCGCAGCCATCAGCATTGCATGCTTGACGAGAACCGGCAGACAGCCGAAGTACACCGACCAAGATCAACAGAGACATGCGACATACACGGCGGAGGAAGGGGATACAGTGGTTGACGAGGTGTTGAAACCCTACCAGGGCATCAAGGTGCTCGACCTGAGCCAGGGCATCGCGGGTCCCTCCGCCGCGGGCATTCTTGCCAGGCAGGGCGCGGAAGTCCTCAAGATTGAACCATTCGCGGGTGACTGGTCGCGGCTGATGGGGGGAGGAAACGATGGGATGACGCCCATGTCGGTTTCCCCGAACCTCGGCAAAAAATCGGTGTGCATCGATGCCACAACCGGGGACGGCGCGGCGCTGATCCGTCGCATGATCCGCGAATCCGATGTCGTGCTGGAGAGCTTTCGCCCCGGCGTCATGAGCAAGTTCGGTCTCGACTACGAGTCCGTCGTTGCGGACAACCAGCGCATCGTCTATCTATCGGTATCCGGCTTCGGTCAGGACGGGCCATCGCGGAACTTGCCCGGAGCCGATTCCGTTGTGCAGGCAATGAGCGGCATGATGGTGATGAACCGGGATGCCGAAGGCAATCCGCGGCGGGTGGGAATGCTGGTGGTCGATGCGGCCGCCGGAGTCTACGCGGCGCAATGCATCGGTGCCGCACTGTTCGCGCGCGAACGGTCCGGCCGCGGGCGATATATCGATCTCACCCTGTTGTCGGTGGCGGCGGCACTGCAGTCGGTGCCGGTGATCGACGACTTCGTCCATGCCGGCGTCGCCAAGCCGCCTGTGACGGTTCCGTCAGGCACCTTCCGCACCCGCGACGGCCTCGTCAATCTCACCGCGCTTCGCGACAAGATGTTCTTTGCGCTGGCGCGGGTCATCGGCCACGCCGAGTGGGAGCGCCAGCCGGACTACGCAACCAATCAGCTTCGCCTGTCCCGTGCCGCCGAGATCAACGAAAAAATCCAGGCCGCGCTGCTCGGCAACGACACGCAATTCTGGGTCGAGCGTTTTCAGCAGGAGGATGTCCTGTGCGCGCCCGTCCTGGACTATGCCGCGTTCCGCGCCCATCCACAGGTGCTGCACCAGGAGACGTTTCACCAGGTTGTGCAACCCGGCATGGGCAGCATTCCCGTCCCCGCGCTGCCGGGCATCGACGCGGTCGATCCGGATTGCGCGGCGCCATTCCTCGGGGAACACACGGAAGACGTATTGCGATCACTCGGCCTGCAAGCGGAAGAGATCGCGCTGCTGGAGGAAAAACGGATTGTGTATGTACGTCGCGGGCCGAAGCGATGAGCCGGAGCTGGGTCATTGCATCGACAGGAATGCCGGCGAAACGGGACATCACAGTGCGCCTGTATCGCTGCGACGTTGCGCGACAAGGTTGTGAGTTGCATGCGCATCGCATGTGCCCGAACAAGAACAATTCGTCGCAGGGGACATAAGCGGCAACAGCAGGAAAACCAGCTGGACAAATCGAATAACAACACGATTCTCACCAACAATAATCAGGAGACAACAATGACATCGAATCGCACCCCATACCGTCCCTTTCGCAAGCGTCTCGCCTTCGCCGCGCTGCTGTGCAGCCTGCCCCTGCTGGCGTATGCACAGAGTTACCCGGCGAAGCCGGTCAGGGTAGTGATTCCCTATCCGCCGGGCGGACCGACGGACATCCTGGGCCGCATCGTCGCGCAGGGATTGAGCGCCCGGCTGGGCCAGCAGTTCGTGGTGGAGAACAAGCCCGGCGCCAGCGGGATGATCGGTGCGGACATGGTGGCAAAGTCGCCGGCCGACGGTTACACGCTGCTGGTGAACGCATCCCTGCATGTGATCACGCCGAGCCTGTTCCTGAAAATGTCGCATGACCCGATCAAGGATTTCGCGCCGATCACCCAGATTGCGCAGGTGCCGCTCGTGCTCGTCGTGAATCAGCAGAACCCGGCGAAGTCCCTGAAGGACATCATCGCGCAGGCCAAGGCGCAGCCGGGAAAACTCGCGTATGCCTCATCGGGCAACGGCACGGCACCGCATCTTGCGGGCGAAGCATTCAAAATGGCGACGGGCGTCGACGTTCCCCACGTTCCCTACAAGGGCAGCGCACCGGCACTTGCCGACATCATCGGTGGTCACGTGACCTACATGTTCGACTCGCTGCCGTCGAGCACCAGCTTCATCAAGCAGGGGACGCTGCGTCCGCTGGCGGTCTCGACCACCAAGCGGGTCGGTTCCCTTCCCGACGTGCCGACGGTCGCCGAATCCGGCATACCAAATTTCGACATCAGCACCTGGTATGGCGTATGGGCGCCGGCGGGCACACCGAAGGACATCCTGCGGAAAGTCTCCGGCGAGATCAGCGCCATCCTGAAGGACCCGGAGGTTGCGAAGCGCATTGCGTCGATGGGATCGGACCCCGTCGGCAGCACGCCGGAAGAGTTCGATGCTTATGCCCGGTCCGAGCAGGTGAAGTTCGACCGCATTGTCAAGGCATCGGGCGCCAAGGCAGAATGAGCTTGCCGGCACAGCAGGGCAATACCGGCCGTCACCAGTGCATTCCTTTCCATTCGATATGACCGACACACCCTTTGACAACATCCTCCTGACGCGACAGGATGCGATCGCGACGATCACTCTCAACCGGCCGTCGGTCCGCAATGCATGCAATGCGCAAATGTGCAGTGATCTGATTGCCGCCGCGGCGATCCTGGCCGGAGACGCGACGGTACGGGTCGTCCTCATTCGCGGTGCGGGGAACGCCTTCTGTGCCGGCCTTGACCTCAAGGAGCAGCAAATGCTGGCGCCGTCCGAAAGACTTGCGCGCCGGGTGCATGGTTTCACCGCCTACGCCGCGATTGAACGGATTCCGCAGGCCGTCATCGGAATCGTCCACGGGCCGGCATTCGGTTCGGGATGTGAAATTGCCGGCGCGTGTGACTTCGTGCTGGCCAGTTCGGAGGCGACATTCTGCTACCCGGAAGTGGCGCGGGGCATCGTCGGCGCGACGCAGCGTTTGCCGCGCCTCGCGGGTATGCGCATGGCAAAGGAACTGCTATTCACCAGCCGGGTATTCGATGCCGGCGAGGCGAAGGAAATCGGCCTCGTCAATCATGTCTACAGGCCGGACGAGCTGGATGGCGCGGCAGCCGATATGGCCCGGCGGATCGCGTCGGCCGATCCCGTGACGCTGCGCCTGACCAAGCGCTGCGTGGAGCATGGCCTGGAGACGACCCGCGAAGGCGCAATGGCATTGGAGCTGCTGGCGATCGAGGAGAGCCTTCGCGATAAACCGGTTTAACGGCGTGTCGAATGGCCGCTCCACGGGCGGCTCTTCAACAGCCGGTTCGGCATTACAAATACCATTCCAAAAACAAGGAGACAACATGAAAATCAAAACCACACTGATTGCAGCCGCGACGATGCTTCTTTGCGCCGGCAGTATCCATGCACAACAACCCGGTGCAGCGCGCGTGTCCGACGATGCAGTGCGCATCGGCCTGTTGCTCGACATGACCAGCCTGTATGCCGACATCACCGGCACCGGCAGCGTGACGGCCGCGCAGATGGCCATCAGTGACTTCGGCGGCAAGGTGCTCGGCAAGCCGATCGAACTGGTCTTCACCGACCACCAGAACAAGGCCGACATCGCGGCCAACAAGGCGCGCGAGTGGTTCGACCGCGACAAGATCGATGCCATCCTCGATGTGGCCGCTTCCGGTCCGGCACTGGCAGTGGCGCCGATCGCAAAGGAAAAGAACAAGATCGCGGTCTTCAGCGGCCCGGGCTCGGTGCGCCTCACCAATGATGCCTGCACGCCCGTGACGGTGCACTACACCTACGATACCTATGCGCTGGCGAACTCCACCGCACGCGCCATCGTCGCCAATGGCGGCGACAGCTGGTTCTTCCTGACCGCCGACTACACCTTCGGTTCGACGCTGGAAAAGGACGCCACCGATGTCGTCACCGCCAACGGCGGCAAGGTGCTGGGTTCGGTGCGCCACCCGCTCAATGCATCCGACTTCTCATCCTTCCTGCTGCGCGCCCAGTCCTCGGGAGCGAAGGTCGTCGGACTGGCCAATGCCGGCGGCGACACCATCAATGCCGTCAAGGGCGCGCACGAATTCCAGCTCACCGCCGGCGGCAAGCAGAAGCTCGCCGGGTTGCTGGTGTATATCAATGACGTGCACACGCTGGGCCTCAATACCGCGCAAGGCATGCTGCTGACCACCGGCTTCTACTGGGACCGCAACGAGGAGACCCGCAAGTGGGCGCGGCGCTTTTTCGAGAAGCAGAAGAAGATGCCGAACATGAGCCAGGCAGGCCTGTACTCGTCAGTGATGCATTACCTGAAGGCGGTGCAGGCGGCCGGTACCGATGAGACTGGCGCGGTGATGGCGAAAATGAAGCAAACGCCGATCAACGACTTCTTTGCCACCAATGGCCGCATTCGCGAGGATGGCCGCATGGTGCACGATATGTACCTGATGGAAGTGAAGAAGCAATCCGAATCCAAATATCCCTGGGATTACTACAAGGAAGTATCCGTGGTCCCGGCCGATCGCGCATTCCAGCCGCTGTCGGCGTCGACATGCCCGCTGGTGAAGAAGTAATCCTCACCGGCAGCACCCTGTAATCCTGGCATGGCGGAGCGGCGCGGCACCGTGTCCCGCTCCGCCCCCGTCCTGCCGGATCGACACTGTCCCTCACTAGCCTTCACTAGCGGGACAGTGAAGTGCCGTGACGTCCACCAGCCACCCATACAAAGCAACCATGACCTCAAAGCTCTTTACGCCATTTTCGCTGCGCAGCCTGACTTTTCCCAATCGTGTCGTCATCGCGCCGATGTGTATGTACTCCGCCAGGGACGGCATGACCAACGATTTCCACTTCGTGCACTACGGACGCCTGGCGCTGGGCGGTGCCGGCGCGGTGATCGTCGAAGCCACCGCGGTACAGCCGCGGGGTCGTATTACCCATGGCGACCTGGGCTTGTGGTCCGATGAGCAGGTGCCCGGCCTGGCCCGCATTGCCGCATTCCTGAAGTCGCACGGCGCGGTCGCGGGCATCCAGCTCGCCCATGCCGGACGCAAGGCAAGCATGCAGCGTCCCTGGCATGGCAACGGTCCGCTCAACCAGGATGATTTCGACCGCAAGGAAGTGCCATGGGAAGTGTTTGCATCCAGCCCGGACCCGGTGTCCGATGGCTGGCTCGTTCCGAAGGAAATGTCGCTCGATGATATTGCGGCATTGAAGGAGGACTTTCGTTCAGCTGCCGCAAGGGCGCTGCAAGCCGGCTATGACTTCCTCGAACTGCACTGCGCGCATGGTTACCTGATGCACTCTTTTCTGTCGCCCCTGATCAACCGGCGGACGGACGCTTATGGAGGCAACCGTGAAGGCCGCATGAAGCTGCCGCTGGAGATCGCGGCGATATTGCGCGATGCATGGCCCGCCGACCGGCCGGTCTTCCTGCGCGTATCGGCGGTGGACAACGTGGAAGGCGGCTGGGGCATCGATGACACGGTCGCTTTTGCACAGGCACTCAGAGATATCGGCATCGACGTGCTCGATTGTTCATCGGGCGGTGTCGCTTCCGGCGCGATCTCGGCGCTCGGGCCCCGCGAGTATGGCTACCAGGTCGGCTTCGCCCAAGCGGTTCGCAGCCGCGCCGGGATGCCGACCATGGCGGTGGGGCTGATTCTCGATCCGGAGCATGCCGAGGAAATCGTTGCCGAAGGGCAGGCCGACCTGGTCGCCATCGGACGCGAGGCGCTGAACAATCCCAACTGGCCGACGCATGCGAGGGCGCAGCTGGAAGAACAGGGCCGGCGTAATTTCGACGCCTGGTTCCCGCAATTCGGATGGTGGCTGCAGCGGCGGGCAGCGACGCTGGAGAAAATCAAGCCCTGGCGCAAGCAGTAAGGCGCAGTCACACGATGCCGGATCAAACCGGTTTTGCCGTCGCACCGAGTGCGGTCAGCTTCCGCAGAAGGTCTTTCATGGACTCCCTCCTTCATATGATCAGTTTGTAGAACGAATGGAGAATTATTGAAAGACTGTATCCGTTTGTGTTCGACAAAATGAGACCGGTGCGCATGGCGCCCGGCGATCCCCGGCTCTCCCTGGAAGAGCGTTACCGGGATCATGCCGGCTATGTGCAGGCGGTAACCCAATCGGTCAACAGACTGGTAGAACAGAGGCTGCTGTTGCCTGCGGATGCGGAGCGATACATCAGTAGTGCGCAAGCGAGCAGCGTGCTGAAGTAAGCAAGAACGGAGGCTGCCTGCTTGCCGTCATCGAGCCGGCAAGCAGGCGGCCTACCGTCGATTGTCAAATTATGTAGTCTTTGAATCACGCAGGCCGCCGCGGCCTAACCCGCAGCAGCGCCCAATCGATAGCAGGGCGGCAAGTTGCATCCTCCCCGAACACGAATTTCGATGCGCAAGCGGCGCGCATTGTAACTACTGGTTGTTTGAGTTTCCTTTCTCCGTGGCATATAATCGCCATCCCTCTATGCCATGAAATGGCCGCCAGAACGGGCCCGGAGTTGATGAAGCATGGCCAAAACAGTATGCATCTGGATAGCGGCGCGGATCATGGTCCACGCTTTTTTCGATATTGATCGCCCCGTCCCATGACGCGAGCAGTCCCGCGTACAAGCTTCCACAGTTCAAAACTCATCCGTCGGCTCGCTGACCTGGGCCTGGTGGATGCTGTCGAACCGGGAACCGCATTCGCCGAGAAGCTGGGTGAATGGGTACACTTCGCCGATGCGATCACCTTGTCCGCCGTGCATGGCGGCAGCCCTGCAAGCCTAAGGACGAAGTCTCCGAGGGCGTACACCGCCGCCCGCGACGCCATCGATCTCGAATGCGGGCGGATCCAGACCTTCCTGGTCAATTCGATCACAAGAAGTTTCTCGCCCGCTTCGGGCAGGACGCACATCCAGTTGCCTGCCTTGCATCCGGAGCTGCCGATGAATTTCACTTCGGCCTATGCGCCATATCGCCGTTTCTATGAAGCGCATCAACGCGACATGGACACAAGCATCCGTCCGCTGCGTACCAACACCCGGGAAGCGCTTGCGAAGGCGTCGCCGGCGCTGGGGAAACTGGCGGAACTCGACGCCGCGCTGGAGACGATCCTGCGCGATCGCGAGAGCAGGTTGCTCATGAAGGTGCCGTCGCTCCTGAGAAGGCGATTCGAGGAATTATTCAAAGAGCATCAGCAGCGACTCGCTGATGCGCAGCAGGCAGACAATCCCACGGACTGGATGCGAGCAGGAGGCTGGCTGACGCGTTTTTGCAACGATATGCAAACACTGCTGCTGGCTGAAGTAGAGTTTCGCTTGCAACCGACCCTGGGACTCATTGAAGCATTCAAACAAGATACGTAATGAATAAACATTTGTTTTCGGTCGCCTTTCTACTCGGCGCACTTGGGGTGGCATGGGTAGGTGCCGGGTTCCTTCCTTCGAACCTGCTGGCACTCCTGATGACCGCCATCATCGGCGCGGTCTATGTGTTCGGCGCATTCGAGCTGCATCAGTTCCGTAAAGCGACAGCCACATTGACGGCGGCCCTGGCGGCGATACCGGATGATCTTCCAGCGCTCGACGACTTGCTGGGGCGTATGCATCCCACGCTGCAGAATCCGGTGCGGCTGCGTATTGAAGGTGAACGCGTCGCTCTGCCCGGTCCGGCGCTCACGCCGTATCTGGTCGGACTGCTGGTGATGCTGGGGATGCTGGGCACGTTCTTGGGAATGGTGGTCACCCTCAAGGGCGCGGTCTTTGCCCTGGAAAAAACAACCGATCTCCAGGCGATGCGGTCTGCGCTTGCCGTGCCGGTTTCCGGATTGGGCCTCGCGTTCGGCACCTCGGTGGCCGGTGTCGCCGCCTCCGCGATGCTCGGCCTGATGGCGGCACTTAGCCGACGCGACCGGATGCAGGCGGCACAATTGCTTGATACCAGGATCGCCACGGTCCTGCGCCGATTTTCACTGACCCACCAGCGCCAGGAAACCTTCAAGGCGCTGCAATTGCAATCCCAGGCATTGCCGGTGGTGGTCGACAAGTTGCAGGCGATGATGGCGCAGATGGAAAGCATGGGACAGCAGCTGAACCAGCGCCTGCTGAGCAACCAGGAAGGCTTTCACAGCAATGTCAAAACCGTGTACACCGATCTGGCCAGCGCCGTCGACAAGTCCTTGCGCGAGAGCCTGAGCCAAAGCGCGCATGTCGCCGGCGAAAGCATCAAGCCGGTGGTCGAGGCGGCGATGACGGAGATCGCGAGGGAGGCGAAGGCTATCCATGAACGCATGGCGGAGACGGTGCAACAGCAGCTCGATGGCCTTTCCGCCAGCTTCGGCACCAGCGCCGCAGGCGTGGCGGAAACATGGGCTGCGGCACTGAGCAAGCACGAACAGGCGAGTGCCGGAATGACCGCCGATGTGGGACGTACCCTGAATGCGTTCAACGACACATTTGCGCAGCGGTCAGGTGAGCTTGTCGCGACCGTTGCCGAGACATACTCCTGCCTCCAGGCCGCGCAGGCAGAGCACGATGCGCAACGACGGCAGGCATGGACAGAGTCGTTGAAGGGCATGACGGCGGCGCTTGCCGACGAGTTGAAACAGGTAGGCGAACAAACGCTTTCCCAACAGCAGATCATCTGCGAGACACTCACCCGGGCCGTGCAGGAAAGCACCGGGCAGGCGCAGGACAGTGCGCGCAATGCACTGGCGGAAACAACGCGCCTGATCGCATCCGCCGAAGAGTTGATGCAGTCCCGCGTTGTCGCGGAAGCGCAGTGGCTCGCGCAGCATCACGAGCGCATGGACCAGCTTGCCGGCATGTTGCGCGTGGAACTCGGCGCGCTCAAGGACGCGGAAGCCGCGCGTGGCGATGCGGCGGTCGAACGGCTGGGAGAGCTGCAGGCAGCACTGGCAAGCCATCTGACAACGCTGGGCACGGCGCTGGAAGAGCCGATCACGCGACTGATTCATACTGCCTCGGAAGCGCCGCGTGCAGCGGCGGAGGTGATCGGACAGCTGCGACAGCAGGTCTCCAGCAGTGTTGCTCGCGACAATGAACTGCTCGAGGAACGCAGCCGCATCATGGAAACATTGAGCACGCTGCTGGATGCAATCAACCATGCATCGGCTGAACAGCGCGCTGTCATCGACTCGCTCGTCGCTTCTTCCGCGGTGGCGCTCGGCAATGCCGGCACGGCGTTTTCGGAAAGCGTGAGCACCGAAGCGGCCAAACTCTCCGAGGTTGCCGCGTACGTCACCGGCAGCGCGGCCGACGTATCAAGCCTTAGTGAAGCCTTTGGGTTTGCGGTGCAATCCTTCAATGAAGCCAACGAGAAGCTGATCGCAAACCTGCAGCGCATCGAGGGCGCAATGGATAAATCCATGGCGAGAAGCGATGAGCAGCTTGCCTATTATGTTGCGCAGGCACGTGAAATCATCGATCTCAGCATGTCGTCGCAGAAGGAAGTGCTGGAGGAACTGCGCCAGATTCCGGCCAGGCAGGCTGTGTTTGCCGAAGAGGGCAGGTGATGGAAGAGAGTGACGCCGGCGTTGAACATACCGGACCTGTCTGGGCGGCTTTCGGCGACCTGATGTCGAGCCTGCTGGGCGCGTTCGTGCTGGTTCTGGTGGGCGTGGTCGGCGTCCAGATGGAACTGACATCGCACCTGCAGGACGAGGTGAAAAAACGCCAGGCCGAAGAGCAGCGGCGCATGAGCCTGGAAAAAGCCCTGGCGGTTCCGCTGGCTACCGGCCGCATCACCCTAAACAACGGACGCATCGGCATCAGCGGGCAGGTGCTGTTCGCGCTCAACTCGGATCAGTTGCAGCCTGAAGGCCGCCAGTTATTGCACAGCCTGGTGACGCCGTTGCAGGCATATCTCACGGCGCGCGGCGAGCTTCTCATGGTGAGCGGATTCACCGATGACAAGCCGATTCGGGGCGGACCGTTCGCCGACAATTGGGAGTTGTCGGCTCAGCGCGCACTGACGGTCACACGTACGTTGATTGAAGAGGGGATGCCTTCTTCCATGGTTTTCGCGGCGGCCTTCGGTGCGGAACAGCCGGTCGTGCCGAATGATGGCGATACCGCGCGTGCGCAGAACCGGCGGGTGGAAATGGCGCCGGTGCCGAGAACGTCGAATCCCAGCGTGCCGCCAAATGCAGGAGACTGACCAGCAAGAGATTGCAGATGTCTCACCGGCTTCGACCGGTGACGTCGGCGCGCTGATTGCCTCCCTGCGCAGTACCGGCGCCGACCTGTTTGACCCGGTACGCATGCACTATATCGAAGCGCTCGCCAGGCGCGCAAATGCGCATGGCGGTCGCGCCAGACAGGTCCTTGAAGACAGGCTTGCGAAGGAACTTGCGGCATTCAAGGAGCGCTTTGCCCATGCACAATGCCACGCCAGGGAACTGCTTGATCATGGCACGAAGCAATACCCGCACGCAGCCGGCACGCTGCAGGAGCTCTTTGATACTGGCAACTTCAAAGAACTGCGGAAGTCGATTTTTCTCCTGAAGAGCGAGGGGCAACGCATACTGTTGGCCGATCTTGTGCGTGACCTCAGTCAACACGCCGCAGTAGATACCGATGCCCGCTCCTGGGAGAAAGACGAAGCGCGCACCGAGCTGAAGACCATACGCAACTTCAGGAACACCTGGTCGAAACTGAGCGTCGACAAACAAGTTGCGCAAGCACTCGAACAAGCTCCGAAAAATGCCGGCCCCATCAATTCCCACATGCTGGTGCTGCGCTCACTGGCGCTGATGCGCGATATTTCTCCTGACTACCTCAACCGGTTCATGTCGTACGCAGAAACGTTGTTAAGCCTCGACCAATACGAAAAGGAAAAGGCGGTCAACCCAAAGAAGCAGTCGACAAAGGTGGCGAAAAAATAGCATTGCATTGCCGATTTGGACCACGGTTTTGCATTGCGAATGCGGCATCAAATGCTTTTCGTCGGCGAGGGTTTCATTCAGGCTCCTGCACGCAGAGCAACGAAACCTTTCCCTATAAGTCGGAGCCCTACGGCAATAGTTGTACGGCATTGATCCGTCCCGCCCCGGTTTGCCAAACAGGCTGGCATGATCCGATCTTTGCTAAGCTTTGGAGCTGCCGATATCGTCCCCATTTGGAGGAAAACCATTGAAACGAATATCTGTCTATCAGGTCGCGGTCGAGTTCGGTGATTGCGATCCTGCCCAGATCGTCTACTTCCCTAACTTCTTCCGATGGTTCGACGCCTCATCGCGCAAGTTCTTCATCGATTGCGGCGTACCGCCGTGGCGGGAAATGGAAAAGGCGAACGGCATCATCGGCACGCCAGTCGTCGAAGCCAGCTCGCGCTTTATATTGCCGGCCACCTATGGCGACAAGGTTGAAGTGCATACCAGCATCGAAGAGTGGCGTGAAAAAACATTCGTCATGAAGCACGCACTCAGTCGTGGCAATGATCTCCTCGCCGAAGGCCGCGATGTACGCGTATTCGCGATTCGCCATCCGGACGACAGTACGCGAATCAAGGCGGTACCGATTCCCGAGGAAATACGTCGGCTTTGCAGCTAGGTGACGATGGCCTGGATTGATCTGCCGCGAGGGCAGGTGAATCGTCCTCGTATCCCGGATACTGGCGAGCCTCTCGAAGTAGTGCCTCTCGCAGTCTGACGGCGAACGCCGCTTGTTGTAACCGTGGCCCCTCTCCGGACATGCACAGAATAGCCGACGCACTCTCCGGGAAGGAACCGCCATGTTTTCAAGTCACATTGCGGTCCTGGTCGCACAGCAGGGAAGCTAGCTACGCTTTTACCCGGGAATGCGCCAATCAACTACCCTTCACCACTCGGAAACTGAGGCTGGTTCTGCTGGAATTGTTGGCGGCATCATAGGCAACCGCCGAAAGTGTATGCGTCCCTGCCGGAACCGAATACATGCTCCAGCGACCGCGTAAAGAAGAGCCCAGCGCATACCCTATCTGCCTGCCGTCCAGCAGCAGCAAGATCCTGGTTACCTGCTTGTTGTCGCTTGCGGCTACGTTCACCGTCAGGAAGGTCGTCACAGTCGTGTTGTTGGTCGGGGCAACAAACCGCACTGAGGGCGCAGTCACATCTGGCGCAGGTGCTGGGGCCGGAGCTGGAGCAGGCGCTGGAGCAGGTGCTGGGGCCGGAGCTGGAGCAGGCGCTGGAGCAGGCGCTGGAGCTGGAGCAGGCGCTGGAGCAGGCGCTGGAGCTGGAGCAGGAGCC